>CAZGKS010000051.1:0-10772 GCA_964526275.1 uncultured Methylobacterium sp.
AACAAAGAGATAGAGCGTTTCAGGCGATTCAATCTTCGCTGGAAACGCTCTAGCCAGCACTTTGATAAAAACGCTGGTGCAAAAGCCTGTTCAGAACGGGAGCAGAATATCCATCACCTGCTGGCCATAGCGCGGCTGCTGCACATCGCTGATCTGCCCGCGCCCGCCATAGGCAATCCGGGCCTGCGCGATCTTGCTCGATTCAATTTGGTTGCCCGCCTCAATATCCTCTGGCCGCACCACACCCGCGACAATCAATTCGCGCACTTCAAGATTAACCCGCACTTCCTGCTTGCCCTCAATCACCAGATTGCCATTGGGCAGCACCTGCGTCACCACGGCGGCAATATCGGTTGCAAGGGTTTCAGAGCGCTTGACCGTGCCCTCCCCCTTGGAGGCCGAACTCGACCCCAGATCCACCAGCCCCTTGGCATTCGCGCCCGGCGCAAAGATCTTGCCCAAGCGGTCCTCCTGCCCGAAAAACCCGTTCACATCCATGCCTTCGGCATTGGTGCGCTTGCGTTCGGTGGCGTTATCAATCGCCGCCTTGTCGGTAATGCGCACCCGCACGGTCAACAGATCGCCGATCTGCTGGGCCCGCTGATCCTTGAAAAACGCGCGGCTGCCCGTGCGCCAGATCGAATTGGCCTGGTAAACCATGGGGCGCGTTTGCGGCATCGGCATCTGCACCGGGCGGTAACCGGGTTGCGTCACCGGGTTCTCGATCGCGGAAAGCGCGGGCGTCTGCCCCACCTCGGAGAGGCGGTTGAGCGCACCGCAGCCCGACAGCGCCAGCGCACATGCGCCAACCACCATCACCTTGAACCCGGCCGTTTGGTTATACCCGTTGCAGCGTATCATAGCCCCGTTCCTTTATTCGTATCACGTGCGGTTTATGCCGTTCAATTCTTGCCAAATTTCAATTCTTGCCGAATTTCAATTCTTGCCAAGTTCCACGCTGGCAACCGGCAGGGCCGCGCCCATGCCCGGTTGCACCTGCACCTGCCCCGGCCCAACAACCACGCCTTCAATCATGCGTTTGGATTGCATATTCATCACCTGCACCGTCTCGCCCCGCGCGCCGGATTGTTGCACCCGCCCGCGCATAGACAACGCCAGCCCATTGCCGGAATAGCTGACATGCACAATCTGGTTTTTTTCCACCAGCATCGGGCGCGCAAGATCGGCCTTTTGCAAAACCTCGCCCGCCTTGAGCCCCCGGCGCGGCAGCAGATCCCCGAGGTCTTTGGTCCGCCCCAGCGGATCCACCCCTACCATCTGCACCGGACGCATCACGAAGGTCAGATCCCCCTCGCGCAGGGCTTCGTTCCGCTCCACATCCCGCGCAAGCACCGCCACTTCGCGTAGCGCCTGCGCTTGCCCGGCCACGCGCCAGCGTTGCACCCCGCCCACAACCGCCAATTCCGCTTCGAACCGGCCTGATCGCGCATCGCGTTGCAGCGCGCGCACCGCAATCTCCCCGCCCGAAACAGGCATGAAAACCTTATCCCCGTTTGCCGCATCCAGCGTAACCTCAAAGCGCAACGCTTCTTGCCCACCGGCCAGATACCGCCCAACCGCCTCCTGCATCGCCAGCGGTGAGACCTCCCACCCGGCCCGGCTGATCGCGATCACGCCTTCCCCCGCAACCGGCGGCAGCCGCAAATCCCGCAGCACCGCCTGCACGCGTTCCACCCGGATCTGCCCGCTTTTGCCCAGCGCGGGCGCGGCAAAAACCGGCACATCGCCGCCCTGTTCCAACCCGTCGATCAAATCACCCAGCTTTACCGTTTCCGCCTGCACCACCACTTCGCGGCGAAACTGCGCCGCAAAAACCGGGCTGGCCACAACCCCAAAGGTCGCCAGCCCCATCCCGATCACGATGACCCTTTTGAACAGCGTGCGCATAAATGCCTCCGAAAGACGGCCTCACTCCAGAAAAGCGCGGCGCAAGACAACAGGAACAAGACAACAGGAAGACGATAAAACGAACCCAAATCAGAAGCGGCTTTCGCCCCTCAAATCTTAGCCCCGGAACATGCCTGCGGTGGATTGCAGCATCTGGTCTGCGCCAGAGATCACTTTGGAATTAAGCTCATAGGCGCGTTGCGCCTGGATCATCGCAGCAATCTCGGTCACCGCATTGACATTGGATTCCTCAAGATACCCCTGCTGAATATCCCCGAAGCCCTCGCTCCCCGCTTGGCCTTCAATCGCCGGGCCTGACCCAGCGGTTTCGAGAAACAGGTTATCGCCAATCGATTCCAGCCCGATTTTATTGATAAACCGCGAGAGCGAAACCTGCCCCAGATTAACCGGTGTGGTTGAACCGGGGGTCAGCGCCGTAACCTGCCCCAAACGGCTGATGGAAACGGAGCTGGCCTCCGCCGGAATGGTAATCCCCGGATCGACCAGATACCCCTCCTTGGTCACCATCCGCCCGGTTGAATCGGTTTCAAGCCCGCCATCGCGCGTATAGGCCAGGCGGCCATCGGGCATCTGCACCTTCAAAAACCCCTCCCCGCGCACCGCCAGATCATAGGGGCGGTCAGTTTGGGTGATATTCCCCTGCGTCATGATCCGGGGCGTGGCCACCACCTTGGTGCCCGACCCGACAAACACGCCCACCGGCACCATGGTGTTTTGGTCCGAACTGGGGGTACCCGCCCGGCGTTGGTGCTCGTAAAGCAAATCCTGAAAATGCACCGTCTGGCGTTTGAAGCCATTCGTGCGCATATTCGCAACGTTGTTGGCGATCACTTCGACATTTTTTTCCTGCGCCATCATCCCGGTAGCAGCCGTTAACAAAGCACGCATGGAGCCATTCCTTCTTGACAAGACTACCGCACCGGCAGCCTGGAAACACGATCACATTTTTGAAACGATACGCTGGATACGCGGCACAAAACCGGCAGGCGGAGGCTGAAAAGCCTTCTGGTTTACAAACCCTGCCGGAACACCCTTACGCTTGCAGGCACGGTCAGATCGGTTCACCCAACTTCTGGATAGCGGAGCGGCGGGAATCGTCGTGCCGCCCCATCAAAGTGGCAATCGATTGATATTGCCGCGTAATTTCCATCATCCGGCTGATCTCCAGCACCGGGCGCACATTCGAGCGCTCCAGCATGCCTGACATCACCCGCGCGTTTTCCGCCACTTGCGGCAGCGTTTTTGCCGCCATCAGGTTGCCGCCAATGCTTTCAAGCTGGCGATCATCGGTAAATTTAACCAGCCGTAATTTTTCGCGTTCCCCGGCATTGGAGATCATCACGCCGTCCGCCCCAACCCGCAAATCCTTCTCATGCGGCAAAATCTGGATGCTGCCTTGCCCCCCCATCACCGGATACCCATCGGAGGTGACCACCGTGCCTGAAGCGTTGAGCATCAACGCACCGTTGCGGGTATAGCGCTCGCCTTGCGGCGTACTCACGGCCAGATAAACATTTTCGGACAGGGCAATATCGAGCGGGTTGCCCGTCGGTTCAACCATCCCGCCGGAGGTATCGAGCATCGTGCCTTGATCAAGCACGAAAGAGACCCTGCGATCGCTCCCTTTGGGAAAGGCTTCCTCGGAGGCAACCGGCATCTTGAATTCTTCAAGCCGCGTCATCCGGCGTTTGAAGCCGTTGGTTTGGGCGTTGGCGACATTATTGGCCACCACGTCCATTTCGCGTTGCAGCGCCACTTGGCGCGAGGCTGTAATCAGAAGCACGTTCTCCATGCGAACGCCCCCCTTTCTCTGGTTTGCAGCAGCCTGTCCCTCGCTCCCCAGCGTGAAAGGCTACCCCCAAAACAGAATACAAACCCCGTGCCAGAAATAAAAAAACGGAATAATATAATAAAATCAAAATATTAACCCAAAAATACCGCAAAAGCTTTCAAACCATCCTTTTCCACCCGGCACAAATGAACCGGCAAAATTTACCGCCTTCGCGGTTTCCGAAAGCATTCATTAACCATGCTCCGCCAAGGTAGCCTCTACAAACCCACTATCTCGACCAAACCCGCCCTTGTCCCCGGCCATACCCAGCCGATCTTTCAAAAGAGAGTCTCATGCCCGCAGCCTCCGCCAGGATCGATCAGGATGACGACACCGATGTCAAGAAACCGCGCAAAATCTCGCGCCGAATGCTCTGGATGCTTGCGCTCCTGCTGATTATCGGCGGCGGGGGCGGTTGGGCCTATTTCAAGGGAATGCTGCGCTTGCCCACCAGCGACAAGCAGGCAACGACCACCAAAAACAAAACCTCTTTTCTGGAATTACCAGAAATCACAACCAACCTGGCCAATATACCCGGGCAGGAGCGCCCGGTTTACTTGCGCATAAAAATCGCTTTGGAAGTGGAAGATCAAAAAATGATCGCCGACATCCAACCGATGATGCCCAGAATTGTTGATAATTTCCAGATCTATCTGCGCGAATTGCGCCCCAGCGATCTGGAAAGCTCGTCAAAATTATACCGCCTCAAGGAAGAATTGATCCGCCGCATCAATGTCGCCGTTCACCCGGCCAAGGTGGAGGCGGTGTTGTTCAAGGAAATCCTCGTCCAATAACCTGCCCACCTTCTCCTCAATCTTCCGCATAACACCCCAGCGGCATGGACCAGACGCCAAGGAACCACCCGATCATGAGTAACCCCACCCAGCCTGATATCCTGGCCGACGAATGGGCGAAGGCACCGCCCCCGCGCAGCAAGCAGGGCAGCGAAGGAGAAGCCATCGGGCTCGCCAAGAACCGCATTTTCATTGACCAAGAAGAAGTCGACAACATTTTCGGCTTCGACCCTGAAGATGCCAACCAGACCCAGCAGAACGGCGTGCGGGCGATCGTCGATTCCTCGATCGTCTCCTATGAACGCCTGCCGATGCTCGAAATCGTGTTCGACCGGCTGGTGCGTACCCTCACCACCACCTTGCGCACGTTCTTTTCCGATAACGTCGAGGTCTCGCTCGATAACGTCACCTCCGTCCGCTTCGGCGATTACATTTCCTCCCTCCCCCTGCCGACCATCTTATCGGTCTTCAAAGCCGATCCATGGGAAAATTACGGCCTGTTGGGGCTCGATTCCAACCTGATCTATCTGGTCATGGACGTGCTGTTGGGCGGGCGGCGCAGCAACACCCTCTACCGCATGGAAGGGCGACCCTACACCACCGTTGAAGTCGCGCTGGTGAAAAAGATGCTCGATCTGGTCCTCAAAGAAACCGAGGCCGCGTTTGAGCCCCTGACCCCGGTGAAATTCACCTGCGACCGCATTGAAACAAACCCGCGCTTTGCCTCCATCACCCGCCCCGCCAATGCCGCGATCCTCATCGCGCTCTCGATCGATCTTGAAGGGCGCGGCGGGCGGGTGGAACTTCTCTTCCCCTATGCAACCATTGAGCCCATCCGCGAATTGCTGCTCCAATCCTATATGGGCGAAAAACTCGGGCGCGACCATATCTGGGAGGAGCACCTGGCCAACGAGATCTGGCAAGCCAAGGTAGAATTACACGCAGTCCTGCACGAAACGCCCATGCCGATCAGCCAGGTACGCGGCCTGAAAGTCGGCGATACCCTGATGCTCGATGCCCGCAAGGATCCCACCATCCTGCTGCGCTGTGGCAATATCTTGATCAGCGAAGGGCGCATTGGGCGGATCGGCGAGAATATCGCCATCGAAGTCAACAAACCTCTCCAACGATCCCGCACCACGCTGGCTATCTTCGAGCAAAGCACGAGCGGCCAACCCAAGCGAGACCACTAAACCGTTGATCTGAAACATGGGCCGCAGTTTTCACCAAAAACCGTACCCCCTGCAAACGAAACCCAATAAACCCGCGTGAAAATTAAGTCTGCGTAAAAACAAAAGGATATAGCATCTAATCTGATGGAGCAGAGCGTAAAATACTCTGAAACCGGAAGCTGGGGATCCGTTTCAATCCCCCGCCAGCATGCATATCCAAAGGCCATGAGCCCTGCCAATCCGGCAGCGGTTCACATATCAGGAGAATAGTATGAGCGGCGGTTTCAGCCTCCTTCTCGAAGTCATGGTCATCGCCCTGCTCGGCATAACCATTGTCTATTGCGGTATTCTCGATCGTCGCCTGCGCATCGTGCGCCAGGATGAGGCGATCATGCGGCGTACCGTGCTCGATCTGGGGCAAGCAACCGAACGCGCCGAGCGGGCGATCGAACAATTGCGCCAGGCCTTGGGCGATTGCGACCGCACCCTTGCCGACCGCTTGCGGGCCGCCGAACGCTACAGCGTGGATCTTGAAGACCAGATCCGCTCCGGCGACCAAGTGCTCGAACGCATTACCCGCATTGTTGCAATCAATAACGCCGTCCGCAGCGAGGCCAATACCCCGCAAAGCCCCGCCACAACTCCCCCCCCCGCTCCCGATTTCATCCCAGCGCCCGCGCCCATCCCCCCTTCCTCCCAAGAAGCGTTTATGCCCGCCTCCAACGACCCCGCCGCCCCGCGCAAACGCGCAACCCGTACCCTGGCCATCGCCGAAGCCTTGCTGCACGACATTCAAAACCGCCATAAAAATCAGGGTCAAGTGGCATGAATCGCTCGCTGCGGCTGATCCCGGTTGTCCTGTTCGCGCTGGTGTCGCTGCTGCTCCTGCGCTTGCTTGCGCTCAGCTTTTCCCTCGCCCCTCCCAATCCGGGTGCGCAAGATACCGGCGAACGTTTCGCCAAAACCATGACGCGTACGCGCGAAAATGGCCTCCACGACCCCCTCATCACCGGCTCGATCAGCGGTCCCGACATCACCAGCGCCATCGCCAGCAAGGATGCCCCGCCCCCCGCCAAAGAGGCGGGCGAGCGCTCAAAGGCCCAAAACGACAAGATAGCGCACGATAAATTGAGCCAGGAATTGCTCGCCCGCGCAGAAAGCCCCGGCCAGAAAATCATCCCCCCAACCGGCCCGGAAAAAGCCAGTGAAAGCCGTTATGATCTTGAAATCGCTGAAAAACTTAAAGAGCGCTCGCGCGAGATCGAAGCGCGCGAACGGGAGATGGAAATGCGCGACACCTTGCTGCGCGCCAGCGAACACAAGCTCGATGAACGGATAACCAGCCTGCGAACGCTCGAAAACGCCGCCGGCCTTGAAGGCGGCAAAGCTCCGCCCCTTGCCGCCAATCTGCGGCCCCTGGTGGTGATGTATGAGGCCATGAAACCCAAGGACGCCGCCCGCGTTTTCGACCGTCTGGACCGGCGGGTTCTGGTGGAATTGGTGCAAAGCATGAATCCGCGCCGCATGGCCGAAATTCTGGCCGCGATGGACCCCGCCGCCGCCGAACGCCTCACCGTCGCCCTCGCCCAGCAGGCCGACAAATCCATGGCCCAAGCCAAGGACACGCGGGAAGCAACCTATGGCGAAGGGGAATTGCCGCGCCTGCCCCTGCCCAAACGGCCCTGAACACGCAGGATAGCGTTTTTGTTTTTGATGCAATCATCAAACAAAGACACGTTATTCCACAAAAAATACAAGCAGGATGTGTTTCCATCCAAACACATCCTGCTCTAAAAACCACTCACTTGAAGAAAATAAAGGTCATGACCCCAAAGAGCGGCAGCAAAATTCCCCCGCTCCACAGCATATAGCCAAAAAACGACGGCATCTTGACCTTCATATCCTTGGCAATCGCATAAACCATGAAATTGGGCGCATTGCCGACATACGTATTCGCCCCCATAAACACCGCGCCAGACGAAATGGCCGCCAGGGTCAGCGCCATCGGCCCCATCAGGCGCGCAGGGTCTCCCCCCGCCAGCTCGAAAAACACCAGATAGGTCGGCGCATTATCCAGAAGGGATGATAAAATCCCGGTGAGCCAGAAATAAGCAACGTTGTTGGGCGCGCCATCCGGCCCGCTCACCAACCCCACCAGCGGCGCAAACGCCCCCGCTTTCCCCGCCTTGAGCATCGCCATAACCGGGATCATGGTGAGAAAAATCCCGATAAACAATTTGGCCACCTCAAGAATCGGCCCCCAGCTGAAGGCATTGCCAGAGCGCACCTGTTTCGGCGTCAGCTTCAGCGAAAGCCACGTGATCGCCACAAAAGCCACGTTGCGCCCCAGATCTTCGAGCGGCAATTCCCCGCCCGGAAACGCAACAGCAATCCCGGATTTCCAGCGCGCGCTGAGCAAAATTGCGGCAATAATCGCCGCCAGCAACCCAAAATTGACAAGGCCATAGAGCTTAATCCCCCGCTCCGGCGTCGGATCCGGCCTGGCAGGCAAAGCCTTATCGCGCCGGAACGCCAGCGTATCCCACACAAAAAACACCGCCAGCAGCACCCCGGCGGCAAACAACGTTTCAGGAAACAGATGCGTCGTGGTCCAGAAGAAATCCACCCCGCGCAAAAATCCCAGAAACAGCGGCGGATCCCCCAGCGGGGTTAAAGACCCCCCGATATTCGACACAAGAAAGATAAAAAACACCACAACATGCACATTATGCGCCCGATCATCATTGGCGCGAATGAGCGGGCGAATCAGCACCATCGAGGCTCCGGTTGTGCCGATCACGCTGGCAAGGCCGGTTCCAAGCGCCAAAAGCCCGGTATTGAGCGCAGGCGAACCGCGCAGATTGCCGGTCACCAAAATCCCGCCGGAAACCGTGAACAACGCGAGCAACATCAGGATAAAGCTCACATATTCGAGCACAAACACATGCGCGAGCGCTTCCACCGTTCCGCGCGTCCCGGCAACAAACACCAGCGGAACCACCAGCAAAACCGTCCAGAAAGCCGTAATTTTTCCGTAATGATGCTCCCAGAAATGCGGATAGAGCACCGGCCCGGTCGCAATCGACAGCAAAAGTCCGGCAAAGGGCAACGCCCAGAACACGCCGAACTGGCGGCCATCGAGCCCCTCGGCGGCAAGCGCAGGCATCGTCAACGCCGCCAGCATCGCCAGCACATACACAATCCGCATCTTGTCCACTCACCATCAAGGGCAACCGGCCAGTGGCCTTGGATGCCAACCACACAGACCCCAACGCTGCCATGCCCACCGGCCAAGATCAAGCGGCAAACCGCACGGCATCGCCCGCTTGAGGCAAAAGAAAAACGCTTCAAGCGCGCGAAGCAAGACGATTTTCGTGGCCAAATCGCCCAAAAGCCCCTAGCCTTGCGCAAGAAGCGGGGTTTGGCCCCTTCCAGCACACCCCTTCGGGAGCCTCGCCCATGTGTCGGTTTTTGGCCTTTATCGGTAATCCGGTCGTGCTGGAAAGCGTGGTCTGCACCCCCTGCCATTCGCTGATCCACCAATCCATCCACGCCAACGAATCAAAAAGCCCGACCAATGGCGACGGCTTTGGCATTGGCTGGTATGGGGAACGCCCCGAGCCGGGCATCTACCGCGATCTGCGCCCCGCCTGGTCCGATGAGAACTTGCTCTCGCTGTGCGCGCAGGTGCGCTCGCGGCTGTTTTTCGCCCATGTCCGCGCAGCGACCGGCACCGCCACCGCCAGGGCCAATTGCCACCCTTTTGCCCATCAAAATTGCCTGTTCATGCATAATGGCCAGATTGGCGGCTACTCCAAAATCCGCCGCGCGCTCGAAGCGATGATCCCCGATTCGCTCTACCCGCACCGCACCGGCACCACCGATTCCGAAGCCCTGTTTCTGGCTGCCATCGCCCGCAATGCCGGGCACGATGCCAACGCCGCCTTCACCGGCTTGATCACGCATATCCGGGCGCTCACACAGGCCGAGGGCATCGACGAACCCCTGCGCTTTGCCGCTGCCTTCACCAATGGTGACACCCTGCATGCCTTCCGTTGGGCCTCCGATACCCGCGCCCCGACCCTCTATTGGCGGCAAGACAGCGACGGCCTGCTGGTGGTGTCGGAACCTTTCGATGAAAGCAAGGAGCGCTGGAACGCCTTGCCGCAGGGCTTCGCCTTGCGCGCCCGCGCCGGCCACAGCCCGGTTATCGAGCCCTTTATGCCATAACCCGCACGCCATAACCCTACATGGCCCGCAAAACCCCACACGCAACCGCCGTGAACGGGCCCATAAAAGGTTGTGGATGAAACGGCCTGTAAAAGGTTCCGAGACGCTCGAAATGCCTCGATATCCCCCTGAATTTCAAGCAAATATGGACATCCGCACATAAGGACATACGCGGCGCGCAACCGCCCGCTTGTTTGAAGGCGCGCGCGTGTTCCGGGGGGCTCGCCCCCGCCTGTCACAGCGCTCCGCCCGTTACGACTTGTTGAGCGTATCGGTCAAGGTGTCGATCTGGGCATGCACGGGAGATTTCGGCTTGACCCGCCGAGTGAAAATTTCAGCAACCCGCATCTTGAAACTGGGCTTGTTGTTGGACGGCAAAAACGGATCCGCATAAAATTTCGCCCCCGCACTCAGCGCCACATGCCGCACGGTTTCGATCATATTGGGTTCACCGGCGGCATAAACCGTGTCTTCTGCTTCAAGCTCGGGCAGAAAATCACTCGCGCGCCCAAACCGGGCCGGCGGCAGCGGGCTTGCGCCGGATGCAGCCAGAATAGCCGCCTCCGCCCCGTGCTGCACCAGCCATTCCATCGCCGGGCGCATATAAAGATTGCGCGGATCGCGCGCCGAAGCGATCACCACAACTGGACGTTTGGGCTGCCCCAGCCGCGCGGCCACCGCGATCGACCACAGCGGCGAAAACCCTGTCCCCGTAGAGATCAGCACCAGCCGCCCGCTCCCGCGCCGCAAATAGGCATTGCCATAGGGGCCACGCACCTTGACCCGGCCACCGACCCGAATCGTATTGCCCAAAGC
>CAZGKS010000052.1:0-10739 GCA_964526275.1 uncultured Methylobacterium sp.
GCATGGGTGAGCCCTGCGGGCAGGCGCTCCGCCCCCATTTGGATAAGCGCGCCGCGCACCACCACCTGCGGGATAACCTTGCGCGCAATGGCCCCGGCGGCAACCCGCATGGCGGTCTCGCGCGCAGAAGAGCGCCCGCCGCCGCGTGGATCGCGCAGGCCGTATTTGGCGTCATAGGTAAAATCGGCATGGCCGGGGCGGTATTGCTCGGCGATTTTTGCGTAATCTTTGGAGCGTTGATCGGTGTTGTGGATCAGCAGGCCAATCGACGTGCCCGTGCTGCGCTGCACGCCATCGGCGCCGGCATAGACGCCCGAAAGGATCTCCACCGCATCGGCCTCTTGTCGCTGGGTGGTGAAGCGGCTCTGGCCGGGGCGGCGGCGATCCAGATCGATCTGGATATCGCTCGCCTCCAGCGCGATACCGGGCGGGCAACCATCCACCACGCAGCCAATGGCCGGGCCATGGCTTTCCCCGAAGGTTGTGAAGCGGAACAGATGACCGAACGAATTATGCGACATAGTTTCGCTTTAGAACAAAACCCGCCGCGATTAAACCGGAAAATGCGCCGAGGGTATGCCGAGGGTATGACGTGTTTTGAGGGCAACACAGCATGCTCTCTTTTTCTGCCGCATGCTTTTGTGCGATAAACCGGCATCCACTTTATCGCAGCATGCTCTTGTCGTGATATGGAAGAACGCGTCTTTTGCTTTTGCTGATTCCATCAAAAGCAAAAACGCTACAGGCGATTTGTTCCATCGCCCGCGCTGGCCAAGGGTTTCCTGCAGGGGGAAGGGGGTGTCAGGTGATAATATCCGCTTTCTTTTTGCGGATCTGGCCACGCTCGAAAAACAGCACGACCGGCAAGGACAAGGCCAAGGGCACCAGCAGATACAACAAGCGCCACACCAGCAGCGCGGCAAAAACATCCCCCGCCGGAATACCGGGCATGACCTTGAGAAATACCGCTTCCATAACGCCGATACCGCCGGGAACCTGAAACAACAGCCCCGCCGAAAACGAGAGCAGAAAAGCGCCCAGAACGACCATGAAATCGGGCCGCAACCCGGCAGGCAGGGCAAAATAGATAATCCCGGCAGCGCCGATCAATTCGAGCGGGCCTGCCAGCCATTGCCGCCACACCACGGACAGGCCAGGATATTCCAGCCGGAACGAGCGAACAACCAGAGGCTTGAGCTTCAACCACGCGCCGAGCGTATAGAGCAGACAAAACGCAATCAAGCCGACCCCGATCAACCGAACGACGCCTAGGCTCATCCAGGGAGCAAGGTATCGGACCAGTTCGGGCTCATAGATCAGCACCACCCCGCCCAAAAGCAAGGTGCCAAACGCAAAGGTGAAGGAGCACAACGCGACCAGCACCGCCACTTCGGCAGCGCTCAACCCTTTGGCGGTATAGGCGCGAAAGCGCACCATCCCCCCGGAAAACACGGAGCCACCGATATTATGGGAAATCGCGTAGGTCACAAACGAGCATACCGCAATAAACGGCCAGGAAATGCCGCGTGTGCGGTTAAGATGAATAAGCGCGATGCGATCATACCACGCCAAGGCCCAATACGCGACAAGCGTAGCGGCCAAAGCCAGCCCATAGGCACTAAGGGGCAGGGCTGCAAGCTTGCTGCCAATCTCCCTGGCAATCAAGCCAATGCCTTTTAAAAAGCCAGCTTTTTCAAGTGCCTGACTGATTTTAGGGTTGGCAATCGCCTCCAGATAAAGCTTGTCATAAAGGACATGCAATGACCACAAAACAGCTCCGAGGCCCAAAGCAGGCCAGAAAAAATCCATGAGCCGTTTCATGCGATCTCCAACAAGGGGGAAACATTTCGTGAGGTCTGCACCCGATAAGGCATGTTTTGCGGGCAAAATGCAACCGTTTTGCAGCGCATCTCCACGCGCATCCCCACACCTTTGCAGCATGGCGCGGGGACATAGCCAAACCCTGCGCGCCAATTTTGCGCATGGTTGCGGCAATTATACCAAAGGCTCTTGATATTATAGCAAAAATTTGCGCCAGAACCCTTATCGGGAGCGTTTATCCAGAACATTCATAGAGAAGAACGCGTCTTTTGCTGTTCATAGAACCACCAAACGCAAAAACGGTGTGGTTGTTCAAGAACGCGTCTTTTGCTCTCGATGGTTCCATCTACAGAAAAAACGCTATCCGGACCTCACAACCGCCCGGCCGCATAGCGCATGCGCGCCGCCACGCGGTCGGTTTCCACCTGCTCGCGTACGGCCATTTCGGCCCGCTCGGCGGCCCGTTCTCGATCTTCGAGAATTTCGACCTTCTTGAGGTCGTCAAACGC
The DNA here is from genome assembly GCA_964526275.1 of uncultured Methylobacterium sp. GTDB lineage: Bacteria > Pseudomonadota > Alphaproteobacteria > Rhizobiales > Beijerinckiaceae > Rhabdaerophilum. The sequence continues at coordinate 2,331 of CAZGKS010000052.1, forward strand.
CTCGTTGAGTTCGCCGCGCGCTTCCTCCAACTGGCCGGAAAGTTCACTGGCGGAATGGAGCAGGTTAACGCGCCGGGCTCTGGCGGCCTTGGCATAGGTGGGATAGGCATAATGCGCCATATCGGAGATGCCTGAGCGACGCTCCTCATTTTCGATTTCCCGGTCGAGATCGCCCGCCATGCGTTGGAAATCAGCGATCATCATCTCGATTTGGGCGACGCGGCGACGCTTCTCGTCTACGTGAAAGCGTTTAAGGCGCAACAACGTATCGTGCGATTTCATACTCATTTACTCCTTGCACGAACCCGACACAACACGCCGGGGCCCGAAACCATTTCATGTGTCTGAAGGGGATAATCCAAGACGTTGAACAATCTCTGAAAGACGAAGATAACTCTCTCTCAAGGAGGTTGATTCTTCCTTACTTTGACGCAAAAAATTTTCAAAATCATCATTGAGAGCAATTGCTTCATCCACTTCGCGCGAGGCACCGGGGCGATAAGCCCCCAGGCGGATCAATTCTTCCATATCCGCATAGGTCGCCATAAGCCCGCGCGCGCGCAGCACAATCGGCCAGAATTCGGGGTCACAAGCGCGCGGCATGGTGCGGGAAACCGATTTGAGCACATTGATGGCCGGGTAGCGCCCGCGCTCGGCAATGGCGCGCTCCATAACGATATGGCCATCGAGAATGCCGCGCGTGGCATCGGCAACCGGTTCATTGTGGTCATCGCCATCCACCAGCACCGTGAACATGCCGGTAATGGTGCCCTGGCCCGGCCCGCCCGGTCCCGCCCGCTCCAGCAAGCGCGGTAATTCCGCAAAAACCGACGGCGTATAGCCCTTGCTGGTGGGCGGTTCGCCCACACCCAACCCGATATCGCGCTGCGCCATGGCAAACCGGGTGATGGAATCGATCATGCACAGCACATCGCGCCCTTCATCGCGGAAATATTCCGCGACCGAAAGCGTAAGATACGCCGCCTGCCGCCGCATCAGGGCGGCTTCATCGGAGGTTGCTACCACGACAACCGAACGGGCCAGCCCCTCTTCGCCCAGATCGTCTTGCAAAAACTCCTGCACTTCGCGCCCGCGCTCGCCCACCAGCCCGATCACCGCGACATCGCTCAGCGCGTTGCGCGCCAGCATGGAGAGCAGGACCGATTTACCAACCCCGGAACCGGCAAAAATGCCCATCCGCTGCCCCCGGCAGGTGGTGAGAAACGTATTGAGCGCGCGCACGCCTAAATCGAGCGGTTCACCCACCCGTTGGCGTTGATGCGCGGGCGGTGGATCCGCCCGAAACGGATAAATCCGCGGTCCGGATGCAATGGGGCCCTTGCCATCGACCGGGCGCCCGAAAGCATCCACCACCCGCCCCAGCCAAGCCGCAGAAGGGCGCACACTGATCTGGTTGGAGACAAGATAAGCAGGGCAGCCGCGTTTGAGCCCTTCGGTTGCCACAAACGGCATGACCAAGGCCCGCCCGGCGTCAAAGCCGACAATCTCGCACGGTACGCGCATGCCGTTTTGGGTCTCGATTTCAAGCAACCCGCCAAGCTCCATATGGGTGAGCGGCCCCACCACCTCGATCATCAGCCCGCGCACCGCCGCAACGCGCCCGAAAACGCGATGTTCCGCAAGATCGCTGATCTGGTTCTTCAGGCTGTTCAGGACCATGAACGAGGCTCCAGGGGGCGTGGTTTCGGGCAAAGTGGTTCAGGTAACCCAGCTTTGGGAGGCAGCTTGTGGGAACGCAGCGTGCGAGAATGGGCGACTCACCACCACGCAGAACAGACCCACGTTAGAACGTTTTAGCTTAGAGCATGACGTGTTTTGATGGAAGGACATCCTGCTCTTATCGGATTATATAAGAACGCAGCTTTTGCTCTGGATGTTTCCATCAAAAGCAAAAACGCTCTGGGGTGAGATCCTTCTGCGCAGAAGCCGCACTCTGCCACAAGACGATACGCGCATTTTCTACCGATGGATACCAGCATGGATACCGACCGGGGCGAAAAAAGGGCGTGAGGGCGCTGCCATCCCCCCCTCTGCTGCCATCCCCCCTTTTCAGACCTGTTGCGGGCCTTGCCCATCCGGTTGCGGGCGGAGAGACCCCGCACCGGGCTTGAAGGCGGGCATGGAACCGCCCATCGCCACCACTTTGCCGGGGTTGAGCAGGTTAAGGGGGTCGAGCGCGCGTTTGAGATCGGCCATCATGGCCAGCGCGACCGGGGATTTATACTGGCGCAATTCCTCGCGTTTGAACAACCCGACGCCGTGCTCAGCGGCAATCGAGCCATGGGCAGCGGCCACGGCATCATGCACGATCCGGTTGAAGGCTTCCCATTGCTGTAAAAACGCAGCTTTATCCATGCCAACCGGCTGGCTAAGGTTGAAATGTAAATTACCATCGCCGATATGCCCGAAGATGCAAGGTCGCAGACCGGGCATGAACGCCACGCATTGCGCGCTCACGGTGTCGATAAAGGCAGCAATCGCGCTGATCGGCACGGAAATATCGTGCTTGATCGATCCACCCTCCTGGCGTTGGCATTCCGAGAGGTTTTCCCGCAGCGCCCAGAAGGCATCGGCCTGCGCTTGGGTTTGTGCCAGAGCGGCATTGGAGACCTCCCCCGCCACCATCGCCTCCTCAAGGTTGGTCATCAGCACGGTTTCCAGCCCGGTATCCTCCGCTTGCGGGGCGGTCAGCTCTGCCAAAACATACCACGGATGCGGCTCGGGCAGCGGATCGCGCGCGCCGGGGGCGTGGACAAGCACGGTCTCCAGCCCGAAACGGGGCAAAATCTCGAAGGTGGTGAGGCTGGTATCGGCTTGCGCGCGCAACCGGTTGAACAACGCGACCGCCTCAACAGGCCCCGGCACGCCGATAAAAGCGGTTGCGCGGCTGCGCGGCAACGGAAACAGCTTTAAAACCGCCGCCGTGACAATCCCCAACGTTCCCTCGGAGCCGATGAACAGGCTTTTGAGGTCATAGCCTGCATTATCCTTGCGCAACCCGGACAGCGCATCGAGCACGCGGCCATCGGCGAGCACAACCTCCAGCCCCAGAACCAGATCGCGCATGGAGCCATAGCGCAAAACCGCCGTGCCGCCCGCATTGGTGGCGATATTGCCGCCAAGGGTGCAGCTCCCCTGCGAACCAAGGCTGAGCGGAAACAAAAACCCCGCTGCGCGCGCCGCCTCCCGCGCGGCGTGCAAGGTCACGCCCGCCTCCACCGTGAGCGTGGCATTGGCGGTGTCCAGCGCCAGAACGCGGTTGAGCTTGCGCGTAGAAATCACCACCCCGCCAAACGGCAGCCCGCCGCCTACCAGCCCGGTATTGCCGCCCTGCACCACCATGGGTTTGGCGGCGCTGTGGCACAAGGCAACCAGCGCGGCAAGGCGTTCCCGGTCCGGAGGCATAAGAACGGCTTCTGCCTGCCCGTGCTGCAAACCGCGGGCTTCGGCAAGGTAGGGAGCCATGGCTGTGCCAGCGGTTATAACGCCTTCCGCCCCGATCATCGCGGCAGCTTTGGGGAGAAAATCGCTCATACGGACCTTTCTGCCGGTGGGTGCGGCCTATCGCCAGCCGATGGCGGCAAAATGCCCGGTATCGCGCGCCTTGCGGGGTCAACGCCGCCGTTTGGGCGGTTTTTGCGGGCTGGCATAGCGCGCGGTGGGGGCTTCAAAAACCGCCATTTCGGCCGCTTTCAAGCGTTTGATCTCATCGCGCAGGCGCGCGGCGGTTTCAAAATCGAGATCGGCGGCAGCCGCGCGCATCTGTTTTTCCATCTGGGCCAGCACGGCTTCAAGATTATGCCCAACCGCCGCGATGGTGCCGCCTGCCTCACCCTTGGAAACGCTCACATGGTCACGCTCATAGGCGGATTCCATAATCGTCTCGATCGAGCGTTTCACGCTTTGCGGGGTAATGCCATTGGCCTCGTTATAGGCTTGCTGCTTGGCGCGGCGGCGGCTGGTTTCCGCCATGGCCCGTTCCATTGAGCCGGTGATATGATCGGCATATAAGATCACCTTGCCATCGACATTGCGCGCGGCGCGGCCAATGGTCTGCACCAGCGAGGTTTCGGAGCGCAAGAACCCTTCCTTGTCGGCATCGAGGATGGCGACCAGCCCGCATTCGGGAATATCAAGCCCCTCGCGCAGCAGATTAATCCCGACCAGCACATCGAACGCGCCAAGGCGCAGATCGCGGATGATCTCGATGCGTTCCAACGTATCAATATCGGAATGCATGTAGCGCACGCGGATGCCGTGCTCGTGCAGAAATTCGGTCAGATCTTCGGCCATGCGCTTGGTGAGTACGGTCACCAAGGTGCGGTACCCGGCTTGCGAGACCGCGCGCACTTCCCCCAATAAATCATCGACCTGCATGCGGGCGGGGCGGATGATCACCTCCGGATCGATCAACCCTGTCGGGCGGATGACCTGCTCGACAAACACCCCGCCCGCCCGCTCCAGCTCCCATTGCGCGGGGGTTGCGGAAACATGCACGCTTTGCGGGCGCATCGCGTCCCATTCCTCAAAGCGCAGCGGGCGGTTGTCGAGGCAGGAAGGCAGGCGGAAGCCATATTCGGCCAGCGTGGCCTTGCGCCGGAAATCGCCCTTATACATGGCGCCGATTTGGGGCACGGAGACATGGCATTCATCGGTAAAGAGCAGCGCGTTATCCGGCAGGTATTCAAACAGGGTCGGCGGTGGCTCTCCCGGCTGGCGCCCGGTCAGATAGCGGGAATAATTCTCGATGCCCGCGCAAACGCCGGTTGCCTGCAGCATTTCAAGGTCGAACACCGTGCGTTGTTCCAGCCGTTGCGCTTCCAGCAGTCGCCCTTGCGCGTTGAGGGCGGTGAGGCGCTCTTTCAGCTCGGCCTTGATGCCCTTGATCGCCTGATCGAGCGTCGGGCGCGGGGTCACATAATGCGAATTGGCATAGACCTTCACGAATTTGAGGTCCGCGCTTTTATGCCCGGTCAGCGGGTCGAACTCCGCGATGCTCTCCACTTCATCGCCAAACAGGCCAATGCGCCAGGCGCGATCCTCAAAATGGGCGGGAAACAGTTCAATGACATCACCGCGCACGCGGAAAGTGCCGCGCGAAAAATCGGCGAGCGTGCGCTTGTATTGCAAAGCCACCAGATCTTCAATGATCGCCCGTTGGTCGCGCCGCTGCCCGATCTCCAGCGCAAACGACATGGCCGTATAGGTCTCGACCGAGCCGATGCCGTAAATGGTGGAGACCGAGCCGACGATAATCACGTCATCGCGCTCCAGCAAGGCGCGCGTAGCCGCATGGCGCATGCGGTCGATTTCCTCGTTGAGCGTCGATTCCTTGGCAATATAGGTATCCGAACGCGGCACATAGGCTTCGGGCTGGTAATAATCGTAATAGGAGACAAAATATTCCACCGCATTATCGGGAAAGAAATTCTTGAATTCCGAATGGAGTTGCGCCGCCAGGGTTTTATTGGGCGCCAGAATGAGTGCCGGGCGCTGCGTGGCTTCGATAATCTTGGCCATGGTGAAGGTTTTGCCCGAACCGGTAACCCCCAGCAGCACCTGATCGCGCTCCTGCCCCTTGAGCCCTTCCACCAGTTGGGCGATCGCCTGGGGCTGGTCGCCCTTGGGCTCGAAGGGCGCGACCAACCGGAACGGGCGCCCGCCCTCGCTCTTGGCCGCCCGCTCGGGCCGATGCGGCACCCAGGGCGTTGTTTGCGTGCGGAACAGCGGGTTGCCGCCCTCCAGCAAGGCATTGAGCGCCGTGATCGTGGCTTCGACCGCTCCGCTCGCGGGAATGGCCGCCTCCGCCTCAGACAGGCCATCGAGCCCGCCGCCCATACGCTCGCCTTCAGGCGGCTCCACAGGCCGCAAGGGCACGACATTGCCTTGCGCCACGCGCCGGGGTTTCGCCCCGGCAATATCGGCATAGCGGGCGGGTTCGGTCGCAGAATCACGCTTGCGACTGATAAATTCGTCAGAAGTTGCCGCATCCGGTGTAGGGAGTTTCGGCAGGCGCGCTTGCAGCGTATCCAGCTCGAAGCGGGCCTGCGGCGTATTCTCAAACAAGGCCTGCGGCGCGTGTTCAAACGAGGCCTGCGGCGCTTCCCCAAACCCACGCGCCGAGACTTCGCGCGCCGACGCATCGGCCAAGGCGTTTTTGCTCCCGGCTTTCTCCCCTGCCGGTTTTTGAACAAGGGCGGGGTTGAGCAATTCGGCCAGATGCGGCGCCAACGGCACGGGGGGTGCCTTGCTGGCCTTCGCTTTGCGCGAGGATAACAAGGGGTCCGGGCGTTTTCGGCGCGATGAATCGCCAGGAGGATCAGAGGGTTCATCCATGCGCCCAACATGGCGCGCCAATGCCCGCGATGCAAGGGCGCAGCTTGGAAAAAACAAGCTTGTTGAGCCAACAACACACCGAGCCGATGGCGGGTGCTGCGCTGCGCGCATTTTGGCCCTGAATGCCGGGGGCGTTATGCCTTAAACCGTTTTGCGCAGGGCTAGTTCCTGCGAACAGGCGATCGTGCGGACATGGATGAGGCGATCCACGGCCCGGTTGAGGTTGAGCACGATCTGCTTGGCAACCGGATGCGCATAATCGCGGACATTGGCGCGGTGTATCGCCCGGATGGCGTCGATATGGTGGGCAATCAGCTGAACGGGCAGGTAATCCGGCTCAATCTTATCCAGCATGCGCGTAAGGGCACCGGCAATCTCGCCCGCCAGCGGGTAGCCGTAAAGCGTGGCTTGGGATTTCATATCCTTGGCAGACAGATAGATCGGCGAAATGTTGCGATCATCCACCGGCATATCGCGCAGATGCTCATAGGCGGCGATCAAGCGGTTGACCTCGTCATTCATCCAGTTATGGAAATCCCCGGAGAGATTTTTCATCGCCGCATCGGCTGCCGCGTTGCTCATCTCGTCTGCGCCGCCGGGGTTTTCGCTGGGGCGCGCCGCTGCCTTGGCCCGCAAGGCGCCGCTCATGTGAAACACTTGCGCGTCATCGGGTTGGTCTGTGCCAGAATTGGGAAGGGGAGCGGCCGAATTCATGCCCTTATCCCGCTGATTTTACAAAACTGGTGGAACCATTTGAAACAAAGCCCGGCTTTTGCTGTTCGGGCTTGATCAAATGCCGCCGGTCCGGCCCAAAATAATGATCGGTCCGCACAAAGGGGCGCGGATTGAGCACCACCTTGGCAATACGTTGATACAGCGCCTTGGCGGAAATCGGCTTGACCAGCATTTCAGAGACACCGGCATCGCGGGCATCGAAAACCTTGGCGCGATCTGGATAGCCGGTCATCATGATGACAGGAACAAAGGGGTTCGGGCTGTTATCCGGGTCTCTGATTTTGCGGGAAAGCTCAATGCCATCCATGACCGGCATCACCCAATCGAGGATCACAATATCCGGGGAATGCGCCTTGAAAGAATGAAACCCGGTCGCCCCGTCTTCCGCCTCCAGCACTTCGCGCGCGCCAAATCCGTGCAGCAAGGTGCGGATAATGCGGCGCATATAAGCGTTGTCGTCAATCGCCAAGAACCGCAGGCGAGAACAATCCACCCTCAACATTCACGCACCCGATACTCAACTCTTTAGCGCTTCCCGCGCAACCTTCGAGAGATTACCCCAAAGGCATTAAGGATATTTGAAGATCACAAGGCTGCAAGCAAAACAATCTTGATCCAAAAATCCGCTCTGGCGCTCTTGTCTGGCGCTCTTGCGGTGCCGCAAGGTTGATAGGCAAGATAGCCGGCTCGGGGGCGCATCTTGTCTTTTTGTGCCGTTTGAATGGGATGCGCGGGGGCGCATCTTATACCAAAGGTCATTGGTGTTGGGGGTATTCGGAGCGTATCTTGGCGCGCGTGCGTGCAGATTGGCACTTTTGCACGCTTGTTGCGGCACTTTTGCTCGCGCCAAAGCGTCCATCTGCGTTGGCGGGCGTCTTTTTGGTTGCATCCTGCGGATTTTATGCAAAACAGCGTGGAGGTTTCAGCCTCCGGCGCTCCGATGCCATGGCATGCTGGCACCCCCTTTGGCGACCCCCGGTTCGATATAGGAATATCGCGATGAAATTCACGCTCTCCTGGCTCAAAGATCACCTTGAAACCGATGCGACGCTGGATCAGATCGTCGAAACTCTCACCCGTATCGGGCTGGAGGTCGAGCATGTAGAAGACAGCGCCAAAACGCTTGCAGGCTTTACAATCGCCTATGTGGTCTCTGCGGTTCAGCACCCCAATGCCGACCGGTTGCGGGTCTGTATGGTCGATACGGGCGCCGGGGAGCCCGTGCAGGTGGTCTGCGGCGCGCCCAATGCCCGCACCGGCATGAAAAGCGTGTTTTCGCCGCCTGGCACCTATATTCCGGGAAAAGACATCACAATC
>CAZGKS010000053.1:0-10698 GCA_964526275.1 uncultured Methylobacterium sp.
GGAAAGAAAAAAGTCTTATCCATATGTAAAACAAGGGATATTCTTTCCTTTTCAATGCGACCAACCTTCCATGTTTAATGGGTCCTGACCCTAAAGGCCCATTTTGGAGCATCTGTTTCGGGCATGTATCGGGTTTCAAATATCGGGTTTCAAAAGGTTCAAAAGCATGCGCTTTACGCAGCCCCGTCTTCTCGCCCCCTTCGCCACCCGGCCAGAAAACAGCCGTGGCCGCGCCTTGCCGGAAGCGTCTTCTCCCACAAGGAGCGATTTCCAGCGCGACCGCGACCGGATCTTGCATTCCAATGCCTTTCGGCGGCTCAAGCATAAAACGCAGGTCTTTATTGCCCATGAGGGCGATCATTACCGCACGCGCCTGACCCATACGCTGGAGGTCGCCCAAATTGCCCGCGCGCTCGCCCGCCTGCTGGGACTCGAGGAGGATCTGGCGGAAACCTTGGCTTTGGCGCATGATCTGGGGCATCCGCCCTTTGGGCATGCGGGGGAGGACGCGCTCGATGTCTGCATGGCGCCCTATGGCGGCTTTGAGCATAACGCCCAGACCTTGCGGATTGTCACCACGCTCGAACACCGTTACGCCGCCTTTGACGGCCTTAACCTGACCTTTGAAACCCTGCAAGGGTTGGTGAAACACAATGGTCCGTTGCGCAATGCGGCGGGGGAAGCGCTGCCCCCCTATGCGCAACGCGGTATTCCCGCAAGCCTGGTGGCGCTCGATGCGCGCTATAATCTGGCGCTCGATCGTTTCGCCAGCGCCGAGGCCCAGGTTGCCGCCTTGGCCGATGACATTGCCTATACCGCCCATGATGTGGATGACGGCCTGCGCGCCGGGTTGCTCACGCCCGAGCTGTTGCGGGATGTGCCGTTTTTGCGCGCGATGCTCGATGAGATTTTTACGCTTTGGCCCCAGCTGGCGGGCGGGCGCATTGCCCATGAGATCACGCGGCGGGTGATTACACGGTTGATCGAGGATGCCGCCTTGGAAAGCGAAAATCGGCTGGCCGCGCTGGCACCGCCCGATGTGGCGGCCATTGAAGCGCATGCTGCGCCCGTGATTGCGTTTTCCCCCGCCATGGCGGCGCATCTGCGCGACACCAAGGCGTTTTTGTTCAAAACGGTGTATCGCCATCCGCGCGTCATGCCGTTGCGGCGGGCGGCGGATCGGGTGGTGCGGGCGCTGTTTGCGCATTACAGCGCGCATCCGCACCAGGTGCCGGGCGCATGCGAGGCGGCGGATACCCCCCGCGCGATCTGTGATTATCTGGCGGGTATGACCGACGGTTTTGCCATTGCCGAGCACCGGCGCGCGTTCGGCCATGCACCCGATTTCACGCTTTCACCCGGCTGAAGAATGGGTTAGAGGATAACCGCTCTATCGTTTGGCGCCTTCAGGTGGGTGATTATGAATCTTTTCAATACGTTCCATGCGCATCTTCTTGCGGTTCTTCAGCCTTTGCCTGCTTTGGCCGGGGTGGGGGCCGCAGCGTTCGCCCGCGTAAGCGTGGAGCCCCCGCGGGATGCCAGCCATGGCGACCTTTCGACCAATGCGGCGATGGTGCTCGCCAAGGAGGCGGGTACCCAGCCGCGCCTTTTGGCCGAACATATCGTCAAGGCCCTGCAAGCGAGCGGGCGTTATGCGCATGTGGAAATTGCCGGGCCGGGCTTTATCAATCTCAAGCTGCCGCGCGCGGCCTTCGATGAGGTGGTGCGCGCCGCCCTGCGGGAGGGCGCTGATTTCGGGCGCTCGACCATGGGCGGGGGAGAGAAAGTCAATATCGAATATGTTTCGGCCAACCCGACCGGGCCGATGCATATTGGCCATGGGCGCGGGGCGGTTTATGGCGATGCACTTGGCAATGTGATGACCTTTGCCGGATGGGCGGTCACCCGCGAATATTACATCAACGATGCCGGCGCGCAGGTGGATGTGCTGGGCCGCTCCGCGTTTCATCGCTATCGGGAAGCCTTGGGCCGCAAGGTGGGGCCCGTGGGGGAGGGGCTCTATCCGGGGGATTATCTGATCCCCACCGGGCAGGCTTTGGCCGCGCAATACGGCGATGCGCTGGAGAAAATGGCGGAAGAGGCGTGGTTGCCGCTGGTGCGCAAGGCCGCTATCGATGCCATGATGGCGATGATCCGGGAGGATCTGGCCGCGCTCAATGTGCGGCACGATGTGTTTTTCTCGGAAGCCAGTTTGCAAGCCCCTCAAGATAAGGTCGGGGCTTTCATTGCTGATTTTCGCGCCCGTGATCTGATTTATCAAGGCCGTCTTCCGCCGCCCAAAGGGCAGAAGGACGACGAATGGGAAGACCGCGAGCAAAGCTTGTTCCGCGCCACCCAATTTGGGGATGATGTCGATCGCCCGTTGTTGAAATCAGATGGCGGCTACACCTATTTTGCCTCCGACATTGCCTACCATGCCGATAAATTCGCGCGCGGCTTCAAGCAGATGATCGATGTTTGGGGCGCAGACCATGGCGGCTATGTCAAGCGCATGCAAGCAGCGGTCAAGGCGGCTTCCAACCAGCAGGGCGCGCTGGAAGTGCGGCTGTGCCAGCTGGTCAAGCTGTTGCGCAATGGCGAGCCGGTCAAGATGTCCAAGCGCTCCGGCGATTTTATCACCTTGCGGGAGGTGATCGATGAAGTGGGGCGCGATGCCATCCGCTTCATGATGCTCGATCGCAAAAACGATGCCGAACTCGACTTTGATCTGGCCAAGGTGATCGAACAATCCAAAGACAACCCGGTTTTTTATGTCCAATACGCCCATGCACGTATCGCCTCGGTGTTCCGGCAGGCGGGGGTGATGTTCGAGGGCCAGGCCCTCGCCCCGCAGGAGATCGCGGCGGCGGATCTGGCGGCCCTTGGCGATGACGCCGAGCTGGCGCTTATCCGGTTGATCGCGCAGTTCCCGCGCCTGATTGAACAAGCCGCCCATAACCGGGAGCCGCACCGGGTGGTGTTTTACCTCTATGATCTGGCAAGTGCTTTCCATTCCTTATGGAATAAGGGCAAAGATTTACCACATTTGAGATTTATTAACCTTGATGCGCGACAAGTAACGCTGGCGCGGCTTGCGCTTGTCCGGTCGGTGCAAACCGTTCTGGCAAACGGGTTGGCGTTGTTGGGGGTGCGAGCCCCCGAAGAGATGCATTAGGCGCCAGGCGGCGCCTTGAAGGCATTATGTGTAGGCGTTGCGTTGGAGGTTGAGCGTGGAACAAAAGATCAATACCCGCAAGGAGCCATCCTTGGCCGATCTTGAGGCGTTCGAACGCCTTTTGCGCGAAAGTCTCGGGCAGGGAGCGATTTTAGCCAATCCCTCTTCCGGTGGGCAGGCGCAAGCGCCGCGCCCTTCTGGTGCGCAAGCCCCCCATGAGCCTGATCCTTTGGCGGAATTAGCGCGTTTGATGAGCCAGGCGCAGGCTTCTGCCCGCCCGGTTGCGGCGGTTGGCGGGCAGCCGGCCGGATTTTCTGCGCATAGCTCCCCGGTATCTGCTTCCCAATCTGCGTCTGCCCAGCTTGGTTTGACCAGGCAAGAGGCGAATTCACCGCTCGGCGCAGGCAGTACAGCGCCGCAATCGTCTCAATTCACGTCATCGCGCCCTATTCCGGGGATGGGCAACCCTTCCGGTGGGCAAATGCCAGGGCAAGCTTTCCAAACCCAACCCGCTTATCCCCAACCCGCTCAGGGGCAGCCGTTCCAGGCCCAGCCTGTTTCCAGCCAAAGATACCCCGCCGAGGCGCCTTCGCTCGACCCGCTTGCCGCCTTTGAGGCGGAATTGCGCCGCTTTGATGCCTCCCGCATGAGCGCGGTACAGGCCGCAGCGCCCGCACAGGCTTCTGCTGTGCCTGCGCAGGGGGCGCAGCAAGCCGGGTTTGAATTTGCTGCGCCGGTCGGCGCGGCGCAACCGCGGCCCCGCACCCAATCTGCGCTGGATGCCAGTGAGGCGCGCCTTGCGGCGCAAGCTGCCGTTGCTGCCCAGCGTGCGCTTGACCCCGCCGGGCCGGGTGTCCAAAAAAAGCGCGGGCGGTATTTGTGGATCACGATGGCTTTTGTCGGCCTTGGCGGGCTTGGTTATGCGGCCAGCGGTATGTTCTCCGGTTCGCGCGGGAGCAAAAGCGGCGAAGTGCCGGTCATCGCCGCACGGCCGGAACCTGCCAAGCAAAAACCCACCGATCCGGGGGGGATGCCGATCCCCAACCAGAACAGCGCGGTGCTTTCTCCGCGCACCTTCAATGAGGGCAAAACGGGGGTTGGCCCCAACAATACCGAGCAACCGGTGGATCTCAATCAGGCGACCAAACCCGATGGCACGCGGGTTATCTTGCCAAATCCCATGGGGAATTCGGCCCAGCTGCCTTCTGCACCCGGTGAGCCGAAACGGGTGACCTCGGTGCGGGTCGGGCCGGGCGGCCTTCCGGATAGTTCTGCTCCCACGGAGGCTCCTGCCCCCAGCCCCAGCACAATGCGCGTGCCGCAGCCGGGTTCGGCTTCCAGTACCGCAGGGGGGGCTTCAAACTACGAATCGGTTAGTGCACCCAAGCCGCCGCAACGGCCAACCGCCATGGCGGTGCGTAGCGAGCCGGTGGCCGCGCAACCTGCCTTGCGGGCGGCAACACCCCCTGTTTCGGTGCCTGCGCCCCCTTCGCCCAAAGCACAAGCGCCTGCGGGCACCAACCCGGCGCCGAAAGCAACGCCTGCGCGGCCCGCCAATGCGCCCATGTCGCTTTCGCCGATGTCGCTGTCGCCGCCTGGGGCCACTAACCCCGCGCCGCGCGCCAGCGGTGGGGGGTGGAGTGTTCAACTGGCCTCTCGCCCCAGCGAGGAGAGCGCTCGCATGGCCGCTGAACAGCTTCGCTCCCGCCATGCGGATGCCTTGAATGGCCGCGCGATCGGGGTGGTGGCCGGGGAGGCCAATGGCCAGACCGTTTACCGGGTCCGTGCTTCGGGCTTTGACAAAGCGGGGGCTGAAGCAGCCTGTACGCAGATCAAGGCTTCCGGCGGGGGCTGTTTTGCGACGCAATAACGTTAGGCCAGGCGCATGAAGCCGCTGATTTTCGGCCTTGCCGGCCATAGCGTATCGGCCGAAGAGCGCGCGCTTTTTACGCGCGTCAAGCCGTGCGGTTTTATTCTGTTTCGTCGCAATATCGATCATCCGGAGCAGGTTCGGGCTTTGACGGCCGATTTGCACGCTTTGGCGGGCGGTCATACGCTTATCTTGATCGATCAGGAAGGTGGCCGCGTTGCGCGGTTGCGCCCGCCGCATTGGCCGCTTTATCCATGCGGGGCGGAGTATGGCGCGCTGTGGCCGCAGGACCCCATGCTGGCCGGGGAAGCCGCGTATCTTGGCGCGCGCCTGATCGCGGAGGATCTGTTTGCGCTCGGGATCAATGTCGATTGCCTCCCCGTGCTCGATGTGCCGGTGGCAGGTGCGGATGGCGTGATCGGCGATCGCGCTTATGGCACAACTGCGCACAGCGTTATGGCGCTGGGGCGCGCGGCGGCGCGCGGGGCGCTCGATGGCGGTGTGCTCCCGATTATCAAGCATATTCCCGGCCACGGCCGCGCGATGGCCGATTCGCACCTGGCCTTGCCGGTGGTGGATGCCCCGCGCGCGGCGTTGGAGGCACACGATTTTCCCCCCTTCCGCGCGCTGGGGGATTTACCGCTCGCCATGACCGCGCATGTGGTGTTCACGGCCTATGATGCCCATAACCCCGCGACAACCTCACCGGAGGTGATCGCGCGCCTTATCCGCGCGGCGATGGGGTTTGATGGCTTGCTCCTGTGCGATGATCTCTCGATGCAGGCGCTGTCCGGCACGCTGCTGGCGCGCTGCAAGGCGGCGCTGCAAGCGGGGTGTGATGTGGCGCTCCATTGCAGCGGAAACATGGCGGAAATGCTTGAAATTGCATCCGATTGTCCGGATATGACCCCTCAAGCCCGCCGCCACTACCAGGCCGCTTTGGCGTGCCTTGCGCCACCGCGCTCCTTTATGCGGGAAAAGGGGCGTGCGCGGCTTGAGGCCTTGTTGAAAAAAACTTAAACAAGTCTTTGATATAAAACGATTTTTGTTCGAGCTTTGCACAGGTTCTTATAAGCCTGTGCGGTTATTCCGCCCGCAACAGCACGTGCTTCTTTTTGCCGAAAGACAGCTTGGCGGCGCCGTCATGGATCAGGTCTTCCACGCGGATCAGCAAGGCCGGATCGGTAATCACCGCGTCATTGAGCCGCAAACCGCCTGCCGCGACCTGCCGCCGCGCTTCGCCGTTGGAGGCAACCAACCCTGCCTTGACAAACGCGTTGAGCACGCCAAGCCCGGCCACCAGTTCAGAGCCCGGCACGCTTATGCTGGGTAACGTGGCGGCGGTGCCTCCTTGCTCGAAAGTTTCGCGCGCGGTTTTTTCTGCCAGAACCGCCGCTTCCTCGCCATGCAGCAGCGCGGTTGCGGCATTGGCGAGCGCCTTTTTGGCCTCGTTGATCTCATGGCCGCCCAAGGCTTCGAGCCGCGCAATTTCGGCCATCGGCAGGGTGGTGAATAATTTGAGGAAACGTCCGATATCGGCGTCCTCCGTGTTGCGCCAGAACTGCCAGAAATCGTAAGGCGAAAACTGGTCGGCATTGAGCCACACCGCCCCTTGCGCGGTCTTGCCCATTTTGGCGCCCGAAGCGGTGGTGAGCAGCGGCGTGGTGAGAGCATAAAGCGGATGCGTGCCCATGCGCCGCCCCAGATCGACCCCCATGATGATATTGCCCCACTGGTCAGAGCCGCCCATTTGCAGGGCGCAGCCATGGTGCTTGGCGAGCATCACGAAATCATAGGCCTGGCAGATCATGTAGTTGAATTCAATGAAGCTCATTTCCTGTTCGCGCTCGACGCGCAAGCGCACGGAATCCATGGAGAGCATGCGGTTGACCGAAAAATGCTTGCCGACATCGCGCAGCATCTCGATCCAGTGGAGTTTGGTCAGCCAATCGGCGTTATCGACCATGATCGCATCGCTATGGCCTTCCCCAAAGTGCAGCAGCTTGGCAAAAACGCCCTTGATACTCGCCTTGTTGGCTTCAATTTCAGCAAGGCTGCGCATAGCGCGCGTTTCATCCTTGCCGGAGGGGTCGCCCACCTGGGTGGTGCCGCCGCCCATCAGCGTGATGGGTTTATTGCCGCTGTGCTGGAGCCAGTGCAGCATCATGATGCTCAAGAAATTGCCGATATGCAGGCTTGGGGCCGTGCAATCGTAGCCGACATAGGCGGTAGCCGCGCCCTTGGCGGCGAGGGCATCGAGCCCGGCAAAATCCGAACATTGATGGATAAACCCGCGCTCTTGCAGGATATGGAGAAATTCTGATTTAGGCGTGAAATCGCTCATCGCGCGCTCCTGGAGTTATAGCATGCTGCGATAAAATAAGAAAATAAAGCGTTCGCTTTGATTAGGTTAGCTCGACAAACGCTTTATAGTTGCACCAATCCCAGCCGGGCATCCAGATAATCGCCAACCTGTTCGCTCAATTGATCAACGCGGTTTTCAAAAAAGTGGTTTGCACCCTCAATGGTCACGTGATCGAGCTTGACGCCCTTTTGCACTTTCACCTTTTCGATCACCGGAATAACCTCGGCGGCAGGCGCAACGCGGTCATTGCCGCCATAAACGAACAGGCCAGAAGAAGGGCAGGGCGCCAGAAACGAGAAATCATAGCGGTTTGCCATAGCCGCAACCGAAATAAACCCTTCGATCTCCGGGCGGCGCATCAAGAGCTGCATGCCGATCCAGGCACCAAACGATACCCCCGCCACCCAGCACGAGCGTGCCTCCGGATTGAGGATTTGCATCCAATCCAAAGCCGCAGCGGCATCGGAGAGTTCGCCCGCGCCGTGATCGAACACGCCTTCAGAGCGGCCAACCCCACGAAAATTGAACCGCAATACCGAAAAACCGCGCTGGTGGAACGTATAAAACAATTGATACACGATCTGGTTGTTCATCGTGCCGCCAAATTGCGGATGCGGATGCAGAATAATCGCAATCGGCGCGCCTTTCTTTTTGGCAGGCTGGTAACGGCCTTCGAGACGCCCTTCCGGGCCGTTGAAAACGATTTCAGGCATGGCAAACCCCAACTGGAAACTGCGCGCTTTCTAGAGCATGTTGCGCAAAAGTGGAACCCGGTTTTGCGGTAACAACCTGCGACAAAACATCGGGCCAGAGCAGCGCGGGTTTTGATTTCGCCAAAACCCGCTCTGCTCTAGCATGCCGGGGCCGGGCAATGGCAAGACTTTTCGTGCCTTTGGCGCAGGTTCTTTATCGGCAGCGTGAAGGCGCCGAAGCGCTTTGGGTGCAATGGGCGCTTTACCTCCTTGAGCAAGCCGGATATGCCAGAGCGCATGCACACCCCAATGCTCCCCCCCATCTTCGCGCCGATACTCGCCCCAAATGCCATCTACGCCCCAAGCGTCATGCCGTGCTGTGGCCGCCCCGGCATACGCTGCGCCATAAAGGGCAGCAGGGCGCTGGTTGCCGGGCGCGCGCCGTGAGCAATCCGCGCCTCTATCTGGATTGGAATGCCACAACGCCCCTTAGCGCGGGGGCGCGGGCGGCGATGCTGGCCGCGTTTGATACCTGTGGCAACCCGGCCTCCTTGCATGCGGAAGGCCGCGCCGCCCGTGCCTTGGTGGAGAATGCGCGTGCCCTTGTGGCGGCCTTGGTCGGCGGGCGCGCTGAAAACGTGGTGTTTGTTTCAGGCGCCAGCGAAGCCGCCAACGCCTTGCTGCGCGAAGGGCTGGTGGGATGTTGCGGGCGTGATCTGCAATCGGGCGGCCCGGTGGTGGTGGGGGCCACGGAACACGCCGCCGTGCTGGCCGCTGCCGGGGAGGGCGCGGTTATCGTGCCGGTCAACCGGGAGGGCGTCATAGAGCCTGCTACGCTCAAAGCGGTGCTCGCGGCGCATTCCGGCGCGCGCGTTGCGCTCCAGCTTGCCAATAACGAGACGGGCGTGATCTTGCCGATTCCAGCGCTGGCGCATAGCGTGCATGCGGCGGGCGGCGCGTTGATCGTCGATGCCGTGCAGGCGCCAGGACGCGTCACGGTCGATCTTGCAGCGCTTGGGGCGGATGCTCTGTTTTTATCGGCCCATAAATTCGGCGGGCCAAAAGGGGTGGGCGCGATCGTGTTTGCAGATTCGCGCATCCGGCTCCACCAGGCTTTTTTACGCGGGGGCGGGCAGGAGAGTGGCCAACGCGGCGGCACGCCCAATGTGCTCGGCATTGTCGGGATGGGCGCTGCGGCGCACGAAGCGCGGCTTGCCTGCACCAGCGCGCAAGAACAAGCGCAGCGGCGCGATACCTTCGAGACGCAGTTGCGCGCCCATTCTCCGGACGTGTTAATTTTTGGCGCCCATGCGCCGCGCTTGCCCAATACCTCGCTGTTTGCCCTGCCCGGATTAAGCGCGGAACGCGCGTTGATCGGGCTGGATCTGGCCGGGATTGCGGTGTCTTCGGGCTCGGCATGCTCTTCGGGCAAGTTGCGCGCCAGCCATGTCTTGAGCGCGATGCAGGCGCCCGATTGGGCCATTCCCAATGCGATCCGGGTCTCGATTGGCCCGACCACTACCCAGGAGGATCTGGCGCGGTGTCTTTTGGTGCTGGCTTCCGGGATAAAATATGCGAATAGGGTTGCCTAAGCGCATAAATTTTCTATGCTAGGTCCTCAACCTTCGGACCTTGACCCCGGAGAGGAAACATGGCGGCAGTAAAAGAGACGGTCGATACCGTTAAGGCGATCGACGTTGACCAATATAAATATGGCTTCGTGACAGCCATCGAATCGGAGCTGGCCCCCAAAGGGCTCAATACCGATATTGTGCGCTATATCTCGGCCAAAAAGGGCGAGCCGCAATGGATGCTCGATTGGCGCCTGGAGGCTTTTGCGCGCTGGCAAACCATGGTGGAACCCAGCTGGGCGCGGGTGCATTATCCGCAAATCGATTTTCAGGATCTGCATTATTATGCCGCGCCCAAAAACACGC
Source organism: uncultured Methylobacterium sp. (assembly GCA_964526275.1). Classification (GTDB taxonomy): domain Bacteria; phylum Pseudomonadota; class Alphaproteobacteria; order Rhizobiales; family Beijerinckiaceae; genus Rhabdaerophilum. The sequence goes on from CAZGKS010000053.1 coordinate 10,040, forward strand.
CGGGACCGAAATCGCTCGATGAGGTCGATCCCGAATTGTTGCGCACCTATGAGAAGCTGGGCATTCCGTTGCGCGAGCGCGAGGTTCTGGCCGGTATCGCGCCCGAAAACCGGGTGGCGGTCGATGCGGTGTTCGATTCGGTTTCGGTGGTCACCACCTTCCGCGAGGAACTCAAAAAATCGGGCGTGATCTTCTGTTCGATTTCGGAGGCGGTGCGGGAATACCCTGATCTGGTGCGGCAATATCTGGGCACCGTGGTCCCAACCTCTGACAATTATTACGCAACCCTCAATAGTGCTGTGTTTTCAGATGGTTCGTTTGTCTATATTCCGCCTGGCACCCGCTGCCCGATGGAGCTTTCGACCTATTTCCGGATCAACGAGCAGAAAACCGGGCAGTTCGAGCGCACCTTGATCATCGCCGATCGCGGTTCTTATGTCAGCTATCTTGAAGGGTGCACTGCGCCCAAGCGGGATGAAAACCAGCTTCACGCCGCGGTGGTTGAGCTGGTAGCGCTGGAAGATGCGGAAATCCGCTATTCGACCGTACAGAACTGGTATCCGGGCGATTCAGAGGGCAAGGGCGGCATTTACAACTTTGTCACCAAGCGCGGGGATTGCCGCGGCGCGCGTTCCAAAATCTCGTGGACGCAGGTGGAA
>CAZGKS010000054.1:0-10678 GCA_964526275.1 uncultured Methylobacterium sp.
CTGACTCCGTTCGTCTTGGTTCGAATCCAGGTCCCCCAGCCAATGGCATTTTTCACCGGCTTGACGCCCAAGCGTTCTCTCTGAGCTGGGCATAACTAAAAAAATTTAGCAATATCAAATGATTGCTAGAAATTTACGGTCAGCGTGCTATCGGCCGTTCGATACGAGAAAACTCAGGGCAATCACCCCGTTTTTAACGGGGTTCGTTGGTAGCATTCAAGCGGCGAGTTTCAGTTTCTGAGCAGGTGTTATGCCGCCAATGCCCATATTGGGGCGTTCAGCCTTGTCCAGGATGCTATGCCTCGCATCGTGGCAGTGCCGATCACGAATGCGCCCTAGGGTCAGGATCCATGCAACATGGAAGGTTGGTCGCATCGAAAAGGAAAGAATATCCCTTGTTTTGCATATGTTTCACACGTGGATAGGTCGCTATTTCTTTCCTTTTTCCCGCAATCCTCCGGACGCGATTTTGGCGGTAAACGGATACGTCAAACCCCTCAACCGGGCCATGGGGCACGATTTTCGGGCTTTTCCTGTCCTTTTGTGCACCAAAATCACGCCAACAATCCACGATAAGGAGTCGTGACCCTCGTTTCAGACCTATAGCGCCTTGCGCTGAAATAAGGTGTTGCATTCGCGCCTTCCTGCATGCCTTAATACTGTGGAATGATGCACGCTCAGGATGCGTCAGAAACTAGGGACGAAAGGAAAAACCCGATGAAGCTGAAATGGCTTGCCGCGATAATGACGTTGGGCGCACTGGTATCTCCCGCTGCGGCCCAGTACCCGAACAAAGAAATTCAGGGCATTATCCAATGGGGGGCAGGCGGCTCGACCGATGTGGTAACGCGTGCTGTCACCCCGCATGCTGAAGCGGTGTTAGGCGGTAAGGTTGTGATGCAGAACGTGACGGGCGGCGTTGGCGCGATCGGTCTCAACCGTGTAGCGGATGCGGCGGCAGATGGTTACACGGTGCTGTTTGGCGCAGAGAACCCGCTGCTCTACAAGGTTATGGGGCTTGGCACGAAGGATTATTCCGATTTCGTGGCGATCAACGTAATTGCCCGCGGGATCCCGATCATCGTGGCTAGGCCCGATGCGCCCTTCAATACCTTTCCCGAGATGCTGGCCTATATCAAAGCCAATCCGCGCAGCGTGAAATTCGGCTCAACGGGCCCCGGAGGCCTTCCATCGGTCATCACCGCCATGATCAACAACAAGGCCCCGATGGACGTGATTGCCGTGCCCTATGATGGCGATGGTCCTGCGCTGACAGCCTTGATGGGCGGGGCGATTGATGTGATGCCTGCCGTGCTCGGCGCGGCCATTGAGAACATCAAGGGGGGCCGCATGAAGGCGATCACGATCTTCGATACCAAGGCCAGCGATGCCCTCCCGAACGTCAAGCCCGTAACAGCTACCAACCCGGAATTTGGCAGTTTTCTGCCTTGGGGGCCGTTCTTTGGTGTTTTTGCCAAAAAAGGTACGCCAGATGACATCGTGGCAAAGCTCACTGTGGCCTATGCGGCGGGTGTCAAGCATCCGGATTTTGTTAAATTGATGGACACACGCGGTTTCTCGATCATGAATCTCGGCGGCAAGGAGGCTGAAGGGTTTCTCGCCAAGTGGCAATCAAACACGACTTGGCTGCTACAGGATGCAGGCGTGACCAAGGCGTCGCCTGCCACCTTCAACATTCCGCGCCTTTGATGGCTGCCCCCCAACCGGCGGTCTGCCTATGCTGTTCCGCCGGTTGCTTGTCTCTCTGATTCGTTTTGAATGCCTACCTGCCAAATCCAGACGACAAAAGCGGCCCTCACCGGCTGGAAGGGAGAGGTTTTGCCATGAACAATGAACGCACAAGGCGTCCTGGCGAAGCTGTGTTTGCACTCCTCCTTGTTGTGTTCAGCGCCTTTCTTTTATGGACAGCCTATAAAATAGCAGGCTTTGAAGCGCTAAGCTCGCCCGGGGCGCTGCCCATGGCCGCCACCGGCACGATGCTGGTCACCGCAAGCATCATCGCCATGCAGACGCTGCGCAGCAAGCGCGCAGGCAATCAAAGCCTGGCGCGCGATGTTGTGCCGATCCCGATTGTTGTGACGATCGGGATGGTCGCGGCCTATGCATTGCTGTTAAAACCGCTTGGCTTCCTGCCGACCTCTTTTTTGTTCGTCGCGATCCTGATCCGTGTATTGGGGCGACAGAGCATCGCTTTTTGTGCCGCAGTTTCTGCAGGTTGCATCTTGCTGATCTATCTTGTGTTCCGCATCCTCTTCAACGTGGTCATGCCGGAGGGGATCGTGCCTGAGCGCGAAATCCTTGCCGCTATCGGCAGGCTTTTCACCGGAAACCAATGAGATGCAAGCTTTCAACGCTTTCCTGATCCCCATTTTGAACCTGCAATTGCTCGGCTTGGTGGCCATCGGCACCTTCGCGGGAATCTATGTTGGGGCTATTCCGGGCCTTTCGGTCACTATGGCGGTATCGATCTTGATCTCCTTCACCTTCAAATGGGATGTCTACCCGGCGCTTAGCTTGATGATCGGCATTTTCATGGGCGGGGTTTATGGCGGCTCGCGCACGGCCATCTTGCTCAATATTCCCGGAGCGCCGGCAGCGATTGCAACAGCGCTCGATGGCTACCCGATGGCCCAGCGCGGCGAGGCTGGGGAGGCCATCGGCATCACAACGGTGATGTCCTTTTTCGGGGGCTTTATGGGTATCATCGCGCTGGCTGTGGCGGCGCCGCTGGTTTCAGAATTCGCGCTTAAATTTCAACCGCGCGATTACATGCTGCTGGCGGTTCTTGGCATTCTGCTCGTCGGTTCGCTCTCTGGCGATAGCTTGGTCAAAGGCGTTTTTGCCGGTGCCCTTGGCATCCTGATTGGCTCCGTGGGCCTTGATCCCCTGACCATCGCGGACCGGTTTACCTTCCAGTTGCCGGAACTGCGCGGCGGTATCTCGTTCATTGCCGTTATGATTGGGATGTTTGGCATTTCCGAAGCGCTGATGCAATTGCATGATGTCACCAAGGCCGCTGTCAAGCAGAAGATCAACCGCATTGTGCCGTCTTGGGGAACCGTGGTTAAATACCTGCCTTTGTCGCTGCAAAGCGGCACGATCGGGGTCATCATCGGTGCATTGCCCGGCACCGGTGGCGACATTGCCGCCCTGATGGCCTATGACCATGCCAAGCGGGTGACCAAGAACCCGGAAGTGCCGTTTGGGGAAGGGGCGCGCGAAGGGCTCGTTGCGCCAGAAACCGCCAACAACGCGGCGGTGGGCGGGGCTTTCATCCCGATGATGACATTGGGCATACCTGGCGATGCGGTCACGGCCATCATGATCGGGGCGCTGTTCATCCACGGTCTTAATCCTGGTCCGATGCTGATGATCGAAAAGCCCGACATGTTCTGGTTCATTGTTGGCGCGCTCACCCTTTCCAATTGCTTCATGTTATTGTTCGGCCTGACCGGCATCCGGACATTCGTGAAGATCGTCGAGATGCCGCGTTCGGTGTTGATCCCGCTGATCTTCCTGCTCTCGATCGTTGGGGCTTATGCTGTCAATGGGGCGTTGTCAGATGTCTATTGGATGCTTGCCTTCGGCGTTCTCGGTTATTTCATGAAGCTTTATGGCTATCAGCTTGGCCCTGTCATTCTTGGGGTTATCCTTAGCCGGTTGCTCGATGACAACTGGCGCCGTGCCATTATCTCGGATCAGGAAAGCCTCTGGCTGTTGCTCAAGGGCACGTTGAGCAGCCCGTTATCGGCGGTGCTTTTGGCCTCGGTGGTGTTCATCCTGCTTTCGAAAACCAAGCTCTGGCAGCGTTGGCGCGGATATTCGGTTTGAAGTGTTTGCACTCTATATGGCGGGGCGAAACCCATGCATCTTGATGGCAATACCCGTGTGATCGCCCATATCGGCTACCCGACCTCCGCGTTCAAGGCGCCGATGATCTATAACCCGTATTTTGCGAGCATCGGGCTCAATGCCTGCATCGTCCCAATGGGGGTCAAGGCCGAGAATTTCACGGCCGCCTTTCCGCAGGTCTTTGCGATGTCGAATGTCCATGGCGCGCTGATCACTATGCCGCACAAGGTTTCGGTAGTGGAGCAGCTCGATGAGGTGTCCACCGCCGTGAAGGTCGCAGGCTCTTGCAATGCCGTCTTACGCCGCAAGGACGGCGCCTTGATCGGCGATATGTTCGATGGCGAAGGTTTTGTCCGCGGGTTGAAGCGCAAGGGAGTGCCGATCGTCGGCCAGAGCGCGCTGGTCATCGGCGCGGGCGGTGTCGGCTCGGCGATAGCCGCTTCGCTGGCAGGCGCAGGTCTGGGCCGGATCGGGCTGTTCGACGTGATCGCTGCGACCATGAAGGGCTTGGCAAACCGCCTCGCACAACACTATCCCGCGATGCCGATCGTCACCGGCAGCAAGGATCCGGAAGGCTACGATATCGTTATCAATGCCACCCCGCTCGGCATGCGTATAGGCGACCCGATGCCCGTGGATATTGCCCGCCTTGCGCCGACAAGCTTTGTTGGCGAGGTCGTTATGCAACAGGAGATGACGGCCTTTCTTGCCGCAGCCAGCGCCAAAGGTTGCAACGTGCAGGTTGGGATCGACATGCTGTTCGAAATGATCCCGGTCTATCTCGAATTCTTCGAATTCCCCACGACCACGCCGGACCGCCTCAGGGCGCTCGCCGCGATCAACTCTTGAGGCTTGTCGATGCAACCTGCTATCGTGCCCCTGTGTGTCTACGGCCGTCTTCCGGAAAAACGGGAGACCATCGCGGCGGCGGGGTTCCATGCGGTCAAGATGTTCAAGACGGATCGGATCGCCTTTCCCGGCTCGCCGCGCGATGTCTGGCGTAGGATCGAGAACGGTGTCAGGATGCAGCCCATCCCAGATACCGCCTATGGCGATCAGGCAGCGCGCACGGAATTATCCTCCGCCGATAGCGATGCGTTGAAGGCCTTGACCATCCTTTATGACCGCGATGCGGGCGGCGAATTCAACCAAGCCTACACTCCCACGCTCGATAGCGGTTTTTTCTTCGAGATCGTGCAGCGCGATGGCTGCGCGGGCCATGACGCGCCCAATGCCCATATCCGGCTTGCGGGACAGGCGCGAATGGCCAGACCTGCCACGATACCCGCGACGTAAGAGGAGCCCTAAAATGACAGACCCGGTCCTTCTCAAACCCCGTGATTTCAGTTCACAGCCACTTTATGCCGACAAAGAATACCGTTCGACAGCGCTGCGCGCGCCGACAAGGCCGCTGATCCCCGTCCGGGGTCTCTCTCTGGCCGCCCCGGTCTATGGCCATGACCGGCTTGGTGCCAGCGATGCCGATCTAACCGTAAACGGTGCCAAGGATGCCGCGCCACTAGGCGAGCGCATTATCGTCACAGGCCGTGTGCTTGACGAGAATGGCCAGCCGCTCGCCGGGGTGCTGGTCGAAATCTGGCAAGCCAATGCAGCCGGCCGCTACATCCATGTGGTGGACCAGCACCCGGCCCCGCTTGATCCCAATTTCTTTGGTGGTGGGCGCTGTGTGACCGATAATCAGGGTCGTTACCGCTTTTTGACCATCAAGCCCGGTGCCTATCCATGGGGGAACCATTTCAATGCCTGGCGGCCCAACCACATCCACTTCTCGCTGTTCGGCCATCAGTTTGGCCAGCGGCTGGTCACACAGATGTACTTTCCGGGCGATCCCCTGCTGGCGCTTGATCCAATCTATCTTAGCGTGCCAAGCAAAAGCCGCGCGCGCATGGTGGCGCAGTTCTCCCTTGATGTCACCGAGGCGGGGTATGCGCTGGGCTATGTTTTCGACATTGTGCTGCGCGGGGAGAATGCCGCCATCTGGGAGGACCATTGATGCGTAAAAGCCAGCGCCTTGGGCAGACGCCTTCGCAGACTGTCGGGCCCTATTTCGCTTATGGCCTCACCCCGGAGCAATATGGGTATGATTGGGGTTCGATTGCCGACACCAAGATGGCAGACGAGACAACGCAAGGCGAGCGCATCACGCTCGAAGGACAGGTTCTGGATGGGGCCGGCCACCCCATCACCGATGCACTGATCGAGGTCTGGCAAGCGGATAGCGCCGGTATTTATGCCACGGAACCAGGCCGCAACACCCGTTTCACAGGCTTTGGCCGCGCTGGAACAGGCACGCTTGGCGACGGCCTGTTCCGCTTCACCACCGTAAAACCCGGTGCGCCTGCTGTCGGCGAGGCGCCGCATATCAACGTTATCATCACCATGCGCGGTCTGCTGATGCACGTCTTTACCCGGATTTATTTTGAGGGCGATGCCCGAAATGCGGTTGATCCAGTGTTTACACAGGTTCCGGTAGATCGCCGCAGCACGCTGCTGGCCAGCCAGACCTCGCCTGGGATCTGGCGCTTTAATATCCACATGCAAGGGGATACCGAGACCGTGTTCTTCGATCTGTAAGGTTCCATCTGTGAGGCTTACATCTGTGAGGTTCGCTCTGCATACGCCTGCAACCACGCCTTGCATTCTGTGCGTCGCCATACCCGGCAAAACACCCGGCAAGCGCGGTTTTCTTCAAGCGCGGTTTTTACGCGGTTTTCTTGCCAATCCTATCGGTTCTACCGCCCCGTACGCAAACCGTCGATCTCGTCGGTTTCCCGAATCCGCCATGGCTCAAGCAGCGCGGCATCAAACCATTTACGGAAGGCGGGATGATCGTAAATCGCATCGATATAGGTATTGCTGGTGCGATCCACCGGAATTTCATAAGAGCGGATGCGGGACGCCAAAGGCGCGAACATGGCATCCACCGCGCTGAATTTACCGAACAGATAGGGCCCATCTTCAGTGAAATAGCCACCGAATTTTTTCCAGTAATCGCAGATGCGCTTGACCTCTGCCTCCACCTCTTGCGAAATAGCGATCCGCGAACGGCGCCGCAAATTCATGGGGCAGGCGGCACGAAACGCTGCAAACCCGGCATGGATCTCGGCAGATAGCGCGCGCGCAATCGCGCGAGCCTGTTGGTCTATCGGCCAAACACCGGCATCCGGGTAGGTATCGGCGGCATATTCGATGATGGCCAGCGATTCCCATATGGTCAAATTGCCGTATTTGAGCACCGGCACGCGCCCGGTCGGCGAATATTGCAAAATCTGCGCGCGGGTATTGGCGTGATCGAGCGGGATCAACACTTCCGAAAAGGGAATTCTGGAAGCCTCCAGCGCAAGCCATGGGCGCAAAGACCACGAAGAATAGTTTTTGTTGCCGATAATCAAGGCGATTTTTGGCGGAAATTTCGACTCAGGAACCAAACTCATGTTTTGCTACCTCCGTGTGAGGGGCTCATTGGAGAATCGTTTGCAAGAGAAGAAGTTGCTAAAGAAGCGCCCGCAGAAACGGATGGCGCAGCAACTGGAGGCGCCGCCCCCTCTTCAACCGGCGCCCCGGCGTTTTTCCAGGCGGAAAACCCGCCTTCCATATGGCTGACCGGGCGCAGCCCCATCTGCTGCGCAATATCTGCGGCCAAGGCAGAGCGCCAACCGCCGCCGCAGAAAAACACAAACGGCCGATCTTGCTGAAACACGTCCTTGGCGTAGGGACTCTCCGGATCTATCCAGAATTCGAGCATGCCGCGCGGGCACGAAAATGCCCCGGGAATCTTGCCCTCACGCGCCATTTCCCGCGGGTCTCGCAAATCAACGAACAAAGCCTCCCCGCGCGCATATTCCTGCTGCGCCTGCGCAAGGGAAAGGGTCTGGATGCGGGTATTCGCTTCTTCAAGCAGAGCCTTGTAGCCTTTTACAATTTTTTGCGGCATGAGCATCTTCTGTTATGAGAGCCTTCAGGTATCGTGGCAACATGATAACCCAATTGAGGCTACGAACCAACAAAATATGCGTTGTCAAATACCTGCTCCGTGCACGTTTTTCTCCCGTTTATCCTGAAGGAGCCGTTATCGTGGTCACCCTCTCTGGCGCGCAACCGCCCTCCCCTCCCTCGCTCTCGGATCCTTTGCCCTCGGAGCCCCAAAATGCTGCCCCCCCCTCCCCCGATGCCGCCAAGGCAGATATAACCGCAACCCTCATCACCTTGCGTGATGCTTGCAAACCGGGGGCGAGCTTTTGCCCCTCTGAAGTTGCCCGTGCCCTGGCTGGGCCAGACCCCCAGGCCTGGGGCAAGCGGATGATCCCGGTGCGCCGTGCCGCTATTGCGCTCGCGCTTGCGGGCAAGCTGGTGATTTACCGCAAGGGAAAACCTGTTGATCCGATTGACTTCAAAGGTGTTTATCGTTTGGGGCCTGTTCGGCAAGAATAATCCACCCGCACAGCGCGCGCTCCAGGGTCAGGCCTCCTTATCGTGGCGGGTTGGCATGATTTTGGCGCGCAAAAGGACAGGAAAAGCCGGAACAGCGTGCTCCATGGCACGGTTGAGGGGGTTGACGCATCCATTCTCCACCAAAATCGCGTCCAGCGAATCGCGGAAAAAGGAAAGAAATAGCGACCTATACACCTACAAAATAAGGGATTTGCAAAACAAGGAATGCTCTTTCCTCTTCGAGGCAACCAACCTTCTAGGTTGAATGGGTCCTGCCCCTAATACCAAAGGCCATTGGTATGACACGGCAGAGCTACCGCGCACCCTTGCAAGGTTATCTGTCTATGCCAAAACGGAACAGCTATAAGGCCGGGACAGTTATGAAGCCGGGCGCGGATCCTGTGCGCCTCCCAACGGCGCACGCGGGCGGTGCGCGCCCTCCAGTTCGCGCGTAAGGGCCGCAAAAGCGATTGCGCTGACAACCAGCGCATTTCCCCACCACGGTTGCGCTGACCCCGGAGAGACCAGCCCATAGGTTACCGCTGCCGCCAGCATCGCCAAACCATAAGGCGCACGCACCGCCCCCATGCCCTGTATATGGCGCGCAAGGCAATAAATAACCCCGGCAATCCACAGCGCACCGACCAGCCCCAACTCATACCACCCCTCGATAAGGAGCGAATAGGGCATATCTGCGGATACAAGGCGCAATTCGCGCGCCAGCGTAATCGCGCCCAAGCCGCGCCCGGTAAAGGCTGCAACCGGATTTCCGGCAAACAGCATCCACACTTCCTGATACCGGGCCGCCGCTTCGCTAAAGCCGAAACGCGCGCAAAGCCAGGCAACCAGCAACGCCAAAACAGGCGCAAGCACAACCAGCGCGCCAAGCGCTCCCCCGATCCGATGCCCCATAGGAAGCGGAGTGCGCAAGGTTACCCCAAGCACCAACGCGCCCATGGCCAGCGGCAAGACCGCTCGCCAAAATCCTCCTGGCGATCCGGCGCTCTCACCGGCCCAGGAGAAGGCAACCGCCACCGTGGCCACCAGCACCAAGATTCGCAAAGCCCGCGAGCGCCCGCGCAGATGCAACCACGCACAGGCCGTCCAGATCATCAGCATCAACAGCCCGCCCGCCCGCGACAAAGTGACCGAGGAAGGGCTGGTACGGCTTGAAAGTGCAAAGAAAATCTCGGCTATCACCAGCAAAATCACCCCGACACCAACCCCAACCACCACCAGATTAAGATTGGTAATGCGCATTCTTTGCGGCAATGCAAAAACGCCCGCGACTCCTAATGCCGTAATTGCAATTATTCTGAAGGCTTTTTCAAACGCCACAACGGGCTGCGGTGTCCAGGCCAGGGAGAGCATCACCCAAAGGATCCATAATAACGCAGTGATACCGCCCCACTCTCCCATCCGCGTGAAGATACGCGCAAAGGGCTGGTCGCGCCGCCCAGAGATGAAGGCGGCCAGAACCAGCATGATCGTCCCCACCGGCACCAGCACAAAAATCACCCAGCGCGAGAACACCGCCATGACCGGCAACACCAAAACCAAAAGGCCAAAGCCTAATCGTATCAAGATATTAGCTGCGTCCTCCGCTGGATCCTTCGCCAAACCAGAGACCAAGCTGCCGGAGGTAACCCCGCCGGAAGAGAGCACGCTGGAACTCTCCCCATGGGCCATGGGAATATGGGAAACAACCGAAGCATTGGGCATATGAAGGGGCATGATCAATCCGTAACAGGCAACAATCTGATAAATAAAGACATGAAATCGTGAATTTTCAGTGCCTTGTTCCTTCAATTCTTACGGCTGCAAATGCCCCGCACCGGCCTTGCATGCCTTGCATTATGCCATAAGGGGGCATTGGAATACGGCTTAGCTGTTCAGTCCCGGCATTTGATGGATAGGGTTTGGGATGAATCGTTCTGGCTCTGATGTCCAGATTTTGCAGATGTATTCGTAGGGCGTGAGGCCGCCGAGCGTCTTGAGCCTTCGGGCGAAGTTGTAAGCGGCAAGGAAGTCCGCGAGGTGTGTTCGGAGCCGGGAACCCGCGTTACCTGCGAAAAATGGTCGAGGTCGCTCTGAATTTCAATTATAAATCAATGATTTTGGTTGCCCCTTCCGGGGTTAATGCGGGCGCGCAGATGAGCGCGTGAGGTGAGGGATCGTCGGCTGGAGCCCATAGAGACAATCCTCCAATGGCAGAAGCGTGTGGCATCGAACGGCGGCAATGACGGCTTCTTCATGCGGATTGCCTCTTCATCCGGGGGCAGAACTGTCGATTTTTGCATCCTTCGGCCTGGTCGGCCGATCGGCAACACCCAGCCAGCCGAAAAACGCTACT
>CAZGKS010000055.1:0-10509 GCA_964526275.1 uncultured Methylobacterium sp.
AGATAACCGGCATGGCCGCCAATTGCGCCAGCATGCACAAAAAGCGCCGCAGGAAGGGTGGCGGGGTAAACGATAAATCGGCGGCCCGGGCATCTGCTGCGGCGCCGAATTTTTCATCCAGCATCGCGGCAATCTTGCGCAAGGTGCGCAGGGTATAAATATCTTGCAAGGTGATGCCGGCAAAAACAGGATGTTCGCGCACCAGCGAGATGAATTGCGCGGCAATGAGTGAATGCCCGCCCAGCTCTAAAAAGAAATCGGCTTCCAGCCCGATCGGGCGCCCCGGCATGACCTGGCGCGCCGCTTGCCGCAACAAGGCTTCGGTATGGGTGCGGTGGGGGTCTTCGGTGCCGCCCACCGGCCCTTCTGCGGGCAATTCCAGCGCTTTGAGTGCCTTGCGGTCCGCCTTGCCGGAAATCAGCCGTGGCAGGGTATCGAGCGTAACAAACCGCTCCGGCAGCATATAGGGCGGCAGCGCATGGCGTAATTCCTCGCGCAGCAAGGTGCCGTCCAGCACGCTGGCGGGCTGTGCAACCACGAAGGCGACCAGCCGATCGAGCCCGCCTTCGTGGCGCACTACCACGGCGGCTTGCTGGACATCGGGCATATCGGCCAGAAGGGATTCGATTTCGCCAAGTTCCACCCGGAAGCCCCGGATCTTGACTTGATCGTCTATCCGCCCGAGAAACGCCAAATTGCCGTGCGCATCGAGGCTCACGGCATCCCCCGAGCGATAGAGCACGGGATCTTCGCCGGTTGGGCGGAACGGGTTGGCGATGAACTTTTCTGCCGTGAGTTCGGGACGCGCCAGATACCCTTGCGCAACGCCGGGCCCTCCGATCAGCAATTCGCCCTCTTCGCCCGGTTTGAGCAGGTTAAGCGCCTCATCCACCACATAGCAGGTGTAATTGGGCAGGGGCTGCCCGATGGTCACGGGGCGGTCTGGGGCAACCTCTTCCAGCGTTGCCACCACCGTTGCCTCGGTCGGGCCATAGGTATTGAGGATCCGCCGCCCCGGTTTGGCCCAGCGGCTGACCAAAGCCGGGGGCAGCGCCTCCCCGCCCAGCAAGATCAGCCGAACGCTTTCAAGATCACGCGGTAACACGGCCAGCAAGGTCGGCACCAGATCGAGCACGCTGACCTTATGCTGGCGCAGCAAGGCCCCCAGACCTTCCAGATCGGCGAGGGTATCGGGCGTTGCCACGACAAGGGTTGCGCCTACCAGATACGGGCACCAGATCTCCTCCATGGAAAGATCAAAGGCCAGCGAGCCGCATTGAAACACGATATCCTGCGCGTTTATGGCGTATAGGCTGTTCCCCGCACGCAGGAAATGGCAGATATTGCGGTTGGAAATCACAATGCCTTTGGGCACCCCGGTCGAACCGGAGGTATAGATGAGATAGGCTGGGTCCGATGGCGCGCTGCGCGGCAGCGCGAGGGCCATGGCGGCGGCATCGCCTTCTTTCTCGGTTTGCAAGGCCTCAACGGTCAAAACCGGAAAGACCGCGCCGGAAGCTTTTTCGCTTTGCGCGCCGCTCACAACCAGGGCAATCGCCTGGGCATCCTTCAGGCAGGTTTCCACCCGCTCCAGCGGGGCATCGGCATCGAAGGGTAAAAAGGCCGCGCCGGTCTTGGCGATGGCGACCTGTGCCATCAAGGCATCGATACCGCGCAGCATCCATAGACCCAGCACCTTGCCGGGCCGCGCCCCCGTTTCTGCCAGCGCCAAAGCCATGGTATCGGTGATCGCATCCGCCTGCGCCCAGGATACTTGCCGCCCATCGCTGATATAGAGCGTTTTTTCGCCCGTTCTGGCCGCAGAAGCGCGGAAAATATCGGCAAGATTTTCCTCGCGGATAAAATCTTGCACGATCGGGCCTTCAAGAAACGCGCGCTCTGCTAATACAACCGGCAAGGTTGCTTCCGTGTTGGGCATTTGTTGGGTCATAATACCTCTTCACAGACACACAGCGAGATAGATAAAGCGCCAGAATGATAAAGCGCGCGCGATTTTGGACGGCCCAACCCGCAAAAGCACTGGCAAAGGGCGCAAGACATATCAAAATGCCCGCGAGGCGATTGCAGATACGCTACGAATGTTAACGTGAATGAAGCGTGAAATACGCCCTTGCGCAAGGCCTATCTGCCCCGATTTCAAAGATCGAGCCAGGTTGCGGCCCCGTTTGTTAACTTAAGCACCCTGCCTTGGGGAATATCGAGCCCCACAACGGCCTCCGGGGCTTGCCCTGCGAATAAATGCAAGAGCACCCGGCCAATCCCGCCATGGGAGACAAGGCAAGCCTCCTGCGGGCATTGTTCCAGAAAAGCGCTCACCCGCTGCGCAACTTGCGCGTAGCTTTCCCCTTGGGGAGGAAGAAAATGCCATTTACCCTTGGTGCGCGCTGCCACCAGATCAGGGTATTTGCGCCCGATCTCATGCCAGTTGAGCCCCTCCCACGTGCCAAACCCGATCTCGATCAGGCGGGGGTCTGTGGTGTAGAACGCGGTATCATGCCCCAGAGCGCTGCCAATTAAATCAGCGGTTTGCCGGGTGCGCAACAAGGGGCTGACAAAAAAGGGCGCGCCCACCCCGACCTTTTTGAGATAATGGCCGATGCTTTGCGCCTGCGCCCGCCCGCGCCCATTGAGCGGGGTATCGGTATGGCCTTGCAGCCGCCCGGCGACATTCCAGTCTGTTTCGCCATGGCGGATAAAATAAAGCGTATGCGGAAAAGAACGGCCCAACATGCTATCCGCAACGGTTTATTGGACCAAGAGCGTTGCGCTGACCGCGCGGGTGCTGCCATCGGGATATTTCATCTGGAAATCCACCTTGTCCTCGCCCCGGAACCGCCGGGCAGGGCGGTAAAACACCCCAACTCCTTGCGGGGAGGTGCCGATGCAGGTGCGTTTGGGCGCGCCGGGCACATCACGCAGATTAATCGGGTGCGGGCGCGGAACAATCTGCCCGTTTTTAGGCGCGCTGGTGATTTCCAGCACGGGGGAGACCCCTATTTTGCACTCGCGCGACAAGGTGAGGTAGGTGCCGATCAGAATTTCAATGCCCGCGCGCCCCTTGCGCATCACCTCGGTCGGTTTTGCTTTGGCTTCTGCCTCCGCGACGGGGGGAGGGGATTGCTGCGCCAGAACCGGCACGGCGCCCAGCACCAGACAGCCAATCATTCCGACAACAAGACCCCGCATGGTACATCCCAACTCTTCTGTTATAAAACGATACATTTTGAAAACCCACGCTTTTCACGCCCTTTTCAAGCCCATGCCGGTTGCTTGTAAAAGCCCGTCGCCGGGTAAAGGCAGAAAAATTTACCTGCCCAAGCTGCAGCTTTATTCCTTTTCGAGGGTTAAATCCGGTGCTTCCGGGTTCTTCATGCCCACGACGTGATAGCCAGCATCGACATGCAGGATCTCGCCTGTAACCCCGCGGGACATATCGGAGAGCAAAAATACCGCGCTTTGCCCCACTTCTTCAATGGTAACGGTGCGGCGAAGCGGAGAATTATATTCGTTCCAGCGCAGAATATAGCGGAAATCCCCGATGCCGGAGGCGGCGAGCGTTTTGATCGGCCCGGCGGAAATGGCGTTGACGCGAATATCTTGCGGCCCCAGATCTGCCGCCAGATAGCGCACGCTGGCTTCCAGCGCAGCTTTGGCAACGCCCATCACGTTATAATGGGGCATCCATTTTTCGGCGCCGTAATAGGTCAGCGTGAGGATCGAACCGCCTTTATTGAGGCGCTTTTCGGCCCGCTGGGTAATTGCGGTCAAGGAATAGCACGAGATATTGAGCGTGCGGTTGAAGTTTTCTTCGCTGGTTTCAACGTAGCGGCCGGTCAGTTCATCCTTATCTGAAAAGGCAATGGCGTGGACCACGAAATCGAACGTGCCCCACACCTGATCGATTTTTGCAAACACAGCATCGATGCTCGCGCTGTCGGTTACATCGCAATGCCCAACCACAATGGCCCCCAGCTCTGCGGCGAGCGGTTCGACCCGTTTTTTGAGAGCGTCGCCTTGATATGTGAACGCCAATTCGGCCCCCGCATCCGCGCAGGCTTTGGCAATACCCCAGGCAATCGAGCGGTTATTGGCAACGCCGAGCACAAGGCCGCGCTTGCCCCGCATGACACCGGAAATCGAAGAAGAGAGAGGATCGCTCATACACGTTCTCGCCAAGACAATAAGGGGGAAAGACAATAAAGGGGAAAAGAGGCTACGCTCTCTCTTAACCGGTTTGGCGCGTCATTCAAGCCCGAACCACCCCTTGCGCAAAAAACCCGTTCTGCCGGGCGCCGCGTTATACAACCTGTGCACGCAAAAACGCTTCCAGGGCGGGATCGTGTGGGCCAAGATCGATATCGAGATAGGCGTAAAGGTCGCCGCGCTGGTCTTTATGCGGCAAACCCTTGCCGCGCAGCCGCAAGGTCTTGCCGCCCGATGTCCAGGCGGGTACCGCCATTTCAACCTCCCCCTCCAGGGTGGGGACAATCACCTTGCCGCCAAGGACCGCCTCTTTGAGCGATACGCGCACATGGATCCGTAAATCCTGGCCCTCAACCGTAAAGCGCGGGTGGCGTGCAAAACGCAACGTGACCAGCACATCCCCCGCCGCCCCGCCGAACGGCGAAGGATAACCTTGCCCCTTAAGGCGCAGAACCGCCCCATTGGCGATTCCTGCGGGGATGCGCAGTTCAATTTGTCGGCCATCGGGCAACGTGACCTTGCGCGTGCCCCCTGTTGCCACTTCCTCCAGCGATACCGCGCTTTCAATGGTCAGATCTTCGCCTATCGGGGCAGAACGCCCGGCCCGGCCCGCATTGCGGGCATCGCCCCAAGGGCCGCTGCCCGATTCTGCGCCTTGCCCGCCCGCCCCTTGTCTACTCGTCCCTTGCCGCCCCGCGCCTTGCCCGCCCGAACCTTGCCGCGGGTCGCGCGCCTGTTGATCGAATTTACGGAAAATATCGGAGAAAAAATCCGTGCCTTTCCCGCCCCCGCCAAAAGGTCCACCGGCGCCGAAATCAAACTGGAAGCCGCCCGCTCCCGGCCCGCCCGCCGCGCGCGGATCCCCCCCGCTTGGGCCAAAACCACGCGGTTTGCCCTCGCCATCAATCTCGCCGCGATCGAAGGCTTTGCGTTTTTGCGCATCGCCCAAAATTTCATAGGCGGTATTGATTTGCGAAAAACGCTCCTGCGCCTTGGAATCCGATTTATTGTGATCGGGATGGTATTGCTTGGCCAGTTTACGAAACGCCCGCTTGATGTCTTCGCTCCCCGCATCGCGCGCAACGCCCAAGACAGTATAAGGATCGCGCATGATCAGCTCCCTGAAAATCACAGACGAAACCGCAAGGCTTCTTCCCAAAACACGGTTTCGTTCTCAAAACCAACCTATCCAACCAGAATCAGGTTGCCTTGTATAAATGGGGATGGCTCTGCCAAACGTCAATCATCGCCTGTCGAAGGGAGCGATGGCGCAGATAGAGCCAGCACACTGGCTTTTGACGGCATAAGCTGGGTTGGCAAGGGCTGGGTTGGCATCGCCATTTTTCCTTCCAGAACCGGGGTGCCTTCAAGGCTCCATTCCCCCGGTCCGGTTCGGCACGCTTTGCCCGTGTAACGCTTTTCAGGCAGTTTGGGGCCATAAACGATGCTGGCGCGAAAGGGGCGGCACACTGTGTCGGCAGTTAGGGTCAGGTTGCCCGCAGGGGCAAAGGAGCCGGAATGCTTGCTGCCCGGATTATCCCAATTAACCGGTAGCCCAAGCCCTTGCGGGTCTACGGCCAGCGACAAGGCGGCCTGTGCTCTGCGCCAATCTTCTGCATCGAGCAAGGGATCGAGCGGGGAGGGGGCGCGCGCAATGGAGCCCACATGCTCGGGCTCTTGCGTGCCCATCAAGGAGCCGAGCGAGAAAGACAGGTTGCATCCTCCAAGCGTGCTGGCCCCTGCGCCTGCCAATCCCAGATAGGTAACCAACGCAGCCATGCGCGAAACGGGGTTGCGCAGGGAGGCAAGCCCGGTATACGTTTGGGCAGGGTTAGGGCGCAGCGATGGGGCGAGCGCGCCTTGGATGCCGGGCGCAGGATTCCGTGGCGCATGGCTCCAAAGCGCAGGATTCCAAAGCGCATGCACGCGTTTGCCGGTTTCACGGAATTTATACGCTTGGACTTTGAACGCTCGCAACCCCACGAAACCTGCCTCCCACACCAACCTCGATTAAACAGGAGAAGGGTTAATGTCTGGTTTTGCCGAAGATCCGCGCGATCCGTTCGAGCATTTTGCAGCTTGGCTCGCACAGGCAGAGGCTACCGAGCCCAATGATCCCAATGCCATGGCGCTCGCTACCGCCGATGATACCGGCTTGCCGGATGTCCGCATGGTGCTGTTGAAGGGGGCCGATGCGCAAGGGTTTGTCTTTTATACCAATACCTTGAGCAACAAAGGCCTTCAGCTTGCCGCCAATTCACAGGCCGCAGCGGTGCTGCACTGGAAGAGCCTGCGGCGTCAGGTGCGGTTCCGAGGGCCGGTGAGCCGGGTCAGCGATGCCGAAGCCGATGCCTATTTTGCCTCCCGCCCGCGCGATAGCCGTATCGGCGCCTGGGCTTCGGCGCAATCGCGCCCGCTGGAAAGCCGCTTTGCCCTTGAAAAGGCGGTTGCGCGCGAAGCGGCCCGCTTTGGCCTTGGCGATGTGCCGCGCCCGTCCCATTGGCATGGCTACCGGATTGCCCCCTTAAGTCTGGAATTTTGGCAGGACAAACCGTTCCGCCTGCATGATCGTCTGGTTTTTTCGCGCCCGAACCTTGAAAGCGCGTTTACAACCGTGCGTTTATATCCCTGAGAAAGCGTGGTATGGAGTGCCTTGGCACGCCTTCTGCGTTGAACGACACTCTGCCAGCCTCCCTTGAGCTTGGGCCCTTATCGGGTGCCCTTTCCGGAGGTCAAAAAGCGTAAGGCCAGCCTTTTTTCTGCTTCTACCTGTCCTCTACCCCAAAGGCACCTGTCCTCTACCCCAAAGGAATGTCCCCATGCTCCCGCGTGATGAAACCCGCCCGTTACCGAATATGCCGCGCCGGACCTTGCTGCTCACCGGGGCCTCACGCGGGATCGGCCATGCCACGGTGAAGCGGTTTGCCTCGGCAGGGTGGCGGGTGATTGCCTGTTCCCGGCAACCCTTTCCAGAAAATTGCCCATGGGAAAGCGGACGCGAGGACCATGTGCAAGTTGATCTGGCTGATCCAGAGGATACCTTGCGCGCCATTGCAGAAATCAAATCGCGCCTGCCCGATGGCGAATTGCACGCTTTGGTCAATAATGCCGGTATTTCGCCCAAAGGCGCGGGTGGTGCCCGTCTTTGCGCCATGGATACCCCCTTGCCAGATTGGCGTGCGGTGTTTCAGGTCAATTTCTTTGCACCCATTTTGCTGGCGCGCGGCTTGATCGATGAATTGAGGGCCACCAAAGGCGCGGTGGTGAATGTGACCTCGATTGCGGGGGGGCGCGTTCACCCCTTTGCCGGGGCCGCTTATGCGACCTCGAAAGCGGCGCTGGCGGCGCTCACGCGCGAAATGGCCTCTGATTTCGGCCCCTATGGCGTGCGGGTCAATGCGATCTCCCCCGGTGAGATTGATACGGCGATCCTCTCCCCCGGTACCGATAAAATTGTTGAACAATTGCCGATGCGCCGCCTTGGCACGCCGGAAGAAGTGGCAAAATCGATTTATTTTCTGTGCACGGAAGCTTCCTCCTACGTCACCGGCGCGGAATTGCATATCAATGGGGGGCAGCATGTCTGACCGCCCGGTGCTGGCGGCTTCCGTTGCGGTGTTCCGCGCGGGCAAGGTACTGCTGGCCCGCCGCACCAAAGCGCCCGCACAGGGGTTGTTCTCGCTGCCCGGGGGCAAGGTCGAGCGCGGGGAAACCTTGGCGGATGCCGCCTTGCGCGAATTGTTCGAGGAAACCGGCTGCACGGCACGCATGATTGGCTTTGTCGATCATGTCGAACATATCGAGCGGGATACGCAGCAAAACGTGATCGCCCATGCGGTTATCGCGGTGTTTGCCGCAAGCTGGCGAACGGGTGAAGGTGAACCCAGCGCGGAGAGCGACCAATGTGTTTGGGTCTCCCCTTTTCGTTTGCCGGATCTTGCTTTTACCCGGAATTTGCCGAAAATTTTATGCCGTGCGGCCAAGGTCGCGGGGATTATGGGCGCGATTGACCTGTCGAATAATTAGAATTTTACGACACAAAAACAATAAGTTAATGTCAGGATTCCGACGTGTTAACGATTTTGCAACACAATCCTCGCCTTTGAAGAAAGTTCAGGTTAGGGTCTTCCGGAAAGCTCGGAAATACGGGCTGCAACTGAACGCTGCAACTGAACGGGGCCAAGCCGTGCTAACCAATGACACCTCTCGGATGCGGCAAGATTCGCAATTTCTGGATCAGCGCCGGGCTGCGTATAATTATATGAGCGAAGCCTTCGCCGAAGGTCGGTTTGACGGCATTGATGGCGATTGTTTGGCCCATGCCGCCTTGTTTGCCGCTTTTGTCGAGCTGGTTGCGGGCTATGGCGAGGAAGCGGTTGCGCTGTTCGCGGCGCGGTTGCCAGATCGCATCCGCAGCGGCGAATATTCTCTCAACACCAAGAACTGAACCCTTTTCGGGTTTTGCCTGCGCCGACAGGCCTTTGCTTGCCCGTGCAGATGCAAGACCTTCGCAGCCTTCCGTGCAAAAAACATCCCCCTGCAAAACTGATATATTAATTGTGATTGACAAATGAGCATAACCGGCGTGTTGTGGGGGCAAACACGGAGAAACCATGCCGCTTCATCCTGACCGGCTTTTTCCTGCCGAAGAACGCACCCGCGCCATTGCCCGCACGCTTTACGGGGCGGTACGCAGCTTGCCGATCCTTAGCCCGCATGGGCACACAGATCCGGCATGGTATGCGCTCAACCAGCCGTTTGCGGATGCGGCGAGCCTGTTCGTGAAGCCCGATCATTACGTTTACCGCATGCTCTATTCGCAAGGGGTGCGGCTTGAAGATCTGGGCGTTGCGCGTGCCGATGGCGGATGGACCGAGCCCGACGGGCGGAAAATCTGGCAGCTTTTTGCGCGCCATTTTTATCTGTTCCGGGGCACGCCCACCCGCATGTGGTTCGAGCACGCGCTTGAACAGGTTTTTGGCCTTACCGAAACCCTCACCCCCCATAATGCGGATGCCCTTTACGATCAGATCAACGGCAAGCTGGCGACCCCCGAATGCCGGCCGCGCGCGCTGTATGAGGCGTTTAACATCGAGGCGATTTCCACCACCGATTCCCCGCTCGATGATCTGGCGCATCACCGCACCCTGCTTGGCTCAGGCTGGCGCGGGCGGGTGTTGCCCTGTTATCGCCCCGATGCGGTGATCGACCCTGATTATGAGAATTTTGATCGCAATCTCCAGCTTTTTGGCGAGGTAACCGGGGAGGATACCAGCAATTGGCCCGGTTATCTGGCCGCGCACCGGGTTCGGCGCGCGTTTTTCATCCAACATGGCGCAACCGCCAGCGATCACGGCCATCCGACTGCCCGCACCGCAGATCTTGAACCCCAAGAGGCCGAACGGCTGTTCTATCACATTCTGTCGGGGGCTTTTTCTGCCGAGGAGGCCGATCTGTTTCGGGGCCAGATGCTCACGGAAATGGCCAAGATGAGCCTCGAAGACGGGCTTGTGATGCAAATCCATCCCGGCGCGTGGCGCAACCATAATCCGTGGCTCTACACCGTTTTCGGGCGCGACAAGGGCGCCGATATCCCCACCCGCACCGATTATGTGGCGGCGCTCAAGCCCTTGCTCGATGCCCATGGCAACGACCCAAGGCTCACCGTAATCGTTTTCACGCTCGATGAAACCACCTATGCGCGCGAATTGGCGCCGTTGGCGGGGCATTACCCTGCCTTGCGGCTGGGGCCAGCCTGGTGGTTTTTCGATGCGCCCGAAGGCATGCGGCGGTTTCGGGAAATGACCACGGAAACCGCGGGCTTTTATAATACGGTCGGGTTCAACGACGATACCCGCGCGTTTTTATCGATTCCGGCCCGGCACGATATGTCCCGCCGGGTGGATTGCGCGTTTTTGGCCCGGCTTGTGGCGGAACATCGCCTCAAGGAGGAGGAAGCACGCGATATTGCCCAAGATCTTGCCTACGGACTTGCTAAACGCGCCTATAAAATACCCTGACCTGTTCTCAACCATCCAAATCTCACCCATCCAAAATCGACAAAAACAACCGGAGGAAACCATGACCACAAGACGCTCGATTTCTAAAACTCTGCTGGCGGCAACCCTGCTCGGCAGTGCTGTGCTCGGCGGGCTTGCTGCGCCTGCTTTTGCGCAAACCGTTCTACGTTCGGCCGATACGCATCCCGATGGTTACCCCACCGTGGAAGCGGTCAAATTTTTCGGAAAGCTGATCGAGGAACGCACCAAGGGGCGCTACAAGCTC
>CAZGKS010000056.1:0-10478 GCA_964526275.1 uncultured Methylobacterium sp.
CCTGCCCCACTTGCGCGCGGATCTTGGCCATCATCTCCGCCCGATACGCCTGCATCGTCCAATCGGATTTCAGGCCGGCAATGTTATGCACAAAATTGGCGATCAAGCGCGCGCCATCGGGCGTATGCACCACTTCGGGATGGAACATGGTCGTGTAAATCCGCCGCGATTCGTCGGAGGCAATCGCAAACGGGGCATTTTCAGATCGCGCCTTCACGCTGAAGCCTTCCGGCAGGCGCGTGACGCGATCGCCATGGCTCATCCAGACCGGATAGGCCTTGCCAACCTCCCACAGCCCCTCAAACAGCGCGGAAGGGGCGACAATCTCGATATCCGCCCGGCCAAATTCGGCCGCATGCCCGCCTTCAACCGCCCCGCCCAATTGCAAGGCGGTCGTTTGCTGGCCGTAGCAGATCGACAGGATCGGCAAACCGGCGCTGAAAATCGCTTCCGGCGCACGCGGAGAGCCCGGGCGCGTGACCGAATCGGGCCCCCCGGAGAGAATCACCGCGCGCGGGTTCAAGCGCTCGAACGCAGCCTGCGCCTTCTGATACGGGTGAATTTCGCAATAAACCCCGCATTCGCGCACCCGCCGCCCGATAAGCTGCGTAACTTGCGAACCGAAATCGAGAATGAGAAGCGTTTCGTGAGACATGCTAGGGTTCCTTTATTCTCTCGAAACTTCAGGACGTCCGTTCAACGCCCCCCATCTGCCATTTCCAGAGCGTGCTCGCAACCATGCTGACGATTTGCGCGCGGGAAAAATTGAAGCGGTGATTGCCAGTTCCTAAGCCGAACGCCGCTCTAAACATGCAACAAAAAAGCCATCGGTTTGCGTGCGATGCGGCGAAAGAAGCACGCCCATCGCGCGGCCATCGAGATGCTGTGCCAGCGGCTCAAGATGGTTCACGCGCGCATTTTCAGCAGGGTCTACCGCATGAAAATCCGGGTTTTTGCTTATAAATTCCGCAAGCTGCGCCCCATTTTCAGCATCAAGAAGCGAGCAGGTGATATAAACCAGCCGCCCGCCGGGGCGCACAAACCCTGCCGCTTGATCGAGCACGGCGCGTTGCTCGCCCAGCCGCAGATCGAGGCTGGAAGGCCGCATCCGCCATTTGGCATCCGGGTGCCGCCGCCAGGTGCCCGTGCCCGTGCAGGGCGCATCCACCAGCACCAGATCCATCTTGCCGCGCAGCGGATCGAGCGCATGCGGATCCCGCGGGTTGAGCACCTGCACGTTATGCAGCCCGGCCCGCAAAATCCGCTCATGGATAGGGGCGAGCCGCCGTGCATCGCTGTCATAGGCGAAGATCTGGCCGCGATTGTTCATCCGCGCGCCCATGGCCAGCGTTTTTCCGCCGCCCCCGGCGCAAAGGTCGAGCACCTGCATGCCCGCCTTCGCCCCGGCCAGAAGGCTTACCAATTGGCTCCCCTCATCTTGCACCTCAACCGCCCCTTTTAGGAAAGCAGGCTCCGATTGCACATGCGGCACGCGCCCTTCGGCATTGGCAATAATCCGCAGCCCCAGCGGCGCCAGCGGGGTCGGTTCGGGGGCCAGATGCCCCAAAGCCTCCAGCGCCTTGATTCGCAAAAGCTTGAGATCATTGACCCGCAGATCCAGCGGCGCGCGCGCCGCCATCGCCGCCAGTTCTACCGCGCGCTGATCCCCCAAACTGACTGCAAAGGCTTCATCGAGCCATTCAGGGTAATCCCCGCGCACGCAATCAGGCGCATTATCGAGCGAATTGGCGGCAAGCGCGGCATGTTCCGCCGCTGTCAATGGCGCGGGAGCAAAACGCTCGCCAGAACACAGCGCGGCAATCGCCTCCACCGGCATGGCGCGCAACCGGCGCAGCATACCCAGCACAACCGCGCGCGGATTATCGAGATTTTCCCGCATGAGATACGCCGCCGAAGCGCGCACGCGCAAACTGTCATGCACCAAATTCCCCACCGCCGCCCGGTCACCCGAACCGGCATAGCGGTTGGCGATCCCCCAATCCTTGAGCGCCAAAGACAAAGGCCGTTTTTGTACAAACAGCACATCGAGCAGTGCAATGGCAGCAGACAGGCGGGCAGAGGGGGTCATGGTTTCTCGCTTTTTAGACGTTTTTGCTTTGAATGGAATCATCCATTGCAAAAGACGCGCACGCGTCACACGCTTACATCTTCGGGCCAAAGAAAAAGGCGGCTCTAGCGCCGCCTTGTCCCTTGTGTTTCAGGCATAGGCCGCAGGCATTGCCTGTCAGCCGCCAACCGCTGCCGCCACTTCGGCGGCAAAATCGGAGGTGGCTTTCTCGATCCCCTCGCCCAGGCCATAGCGGATATAGGCTTTGAGGGTGATGGGCGCCCCGGCGGCCTTTTCAGCCTCCTTGAGCGCTTGAGCAACCGTTTTCGAGGAATCATGCACGAAGGGCTGTTCGAGCAAGGTGACTTCCTTGAAATACGTCTTGAGCCCGGATTCGACGATCTTCTCGATCACGGCTTCCGGCTTGCCCGAAGCGCGGGCTTTATCGGCCAATACGGCTTTTTCCCGTTCCACCGCCGCCGGATCAATGCTCGCTGCATCCAGCCCCTGCGGGTTGGTGGCGGCAATATGCATCGCGATCTGCTTGCCGACAGCGTTGAGGGCTTCCGCATTGCCGGTGGATTCGAGCGCAACCAGCACGCCGATCTTGCCCAACCCCTCCACAACCGCGTTATGCATATAGGCGCTCACAACGCCACTCGTTACGCTGAGCTGTTTGGCGCGGCGCAGGCTCATATTTTCGCCAACCGTGGCAACCGCATTGGCGATCGCTTCGGCAACGGTGCCGCCGACAGGATAAGCGGCAGCTTTAAGCGCCTCCACATCCTCCGAGCCCTTGAGCGCGACCTGCGCCACAGAGCGGACAAGGCCCTGAAAATGGTCATTGCGGGCCACAAAATCGGTCTCGGAATTCACCTCGACCACCACCCCGCGCGTGCCAGCCAAAGCCAACCCGATCAGCCCTTCAGCGGCCACGCGGTCTGCCTTTTTAGCGGCTTTGGAAAGCCCCTTCTTGCGCAGCCAATCGACCGCCGCCTCCATATCGCCCCCGGTTTCGGTCAAGGCGACCTTGCAATCCATCATGCCTGCGCTGGTCAATTGGCGCAGCTCGCTCACCATACTTGCGGTAATTGCCGCCATGGGAGTCTCCTTTCAAAAGGTTGAAGATCCATTCGCACGGGCCCGCCTTGCAGCAGGCCCTGCCAAAAACACGTTACCAAGGCCTATATTCCCAGGTGACGCGTTAGCAAGAACATCTTACCCGGTCTGGTCGCCCAATACCGGAGAAGGTCTCCGATTAATCGGCAAGCGCGCGGGCGGTATCAAGCCAGCCATCGCGGGTAGCCCGGCCATTGAGCTTGAGTTCGGAATCGAGCGCGGCAAGATCAGCATCCCCCATGCTGGCAAGCTGCCAATAATGGAAAATGCCGTATTCATTGAGCTTGGTTTCGAGCTGCGGTCCAACCCCGCCCAGCTTGGAGAGGTCATCGGGGGCCCCTTGCGGCGCGGAAAGCTTTTTAAAGCCCACGCTGGCAGCAGGCGCTGCAACCGGCAACACTTCTGCCATCGGCGCAACCGAAGCGCCAATATCGACGCCCAACGACGATTGGCTACGCGCCAAACCGTCCAAAGCCGCCCGCGAAACCAAGTCGCAATAAAGCTGAAGCGCACGCCCGGCGTCATCATTCGCCGGAATGGGGAAGGTAACGCCGTCCGGGTTGGAATTGGTATCCAGAATCGCTACCACCGGAATGTTAAGGCGGTTCGCTTCCTGAATGGCCAAAGCTTCCTTGTTGGTATCGATCACGAACAGCAAGTTGGGCACGCCGCCCATATCCTTGATACCACCCAGCGCGCGGGTGAGCTTTTCCTGCTCGCGGGTCAGCATCAGCCGCTCTTTTTTGGTCAGGCCAACTGCGCCTGCGGCCAGCTGGTCATCCACGCTGCGCAGCCGTTGAATGGAGTTAGAAATGGTTTTCCAGTTGGTCAGCATGCCGCCAAGCCAACGCGAATTGACATAATATTGGGCGCAAGATTTTGCTGCCTCGGCCAAAGGTTCCGAAGCCTGGCGCTTGGTGCCCACCATCAGCACGCGCCCGCCATTGGCAACGGTATTCGACACCATTTCCAGCGCGCGATGCAGCAAGGGGACGGTCTGCGCCAGATCAATGATATGGATACCATTGCGCGTGCCGAAAATGTAGGACGCCATTTTCGGGTTCCAGCGATGCGATTGGTGGCCGAAATGCGCGCCAGCCTCAAGCAGTTCGCGCATGGAAAAGTCAGGAAGAGCCATGGTTTTTCTCCGGTTTGGCCGCCGCGGGGGAGGATGAGCCCGAAGGCACCGGAACCGACAGAACAATGCGCGCACCATGCCCGCACCCTTCAAGCGATGCACGCACCGCCGCCGGAACCCCCGCGTGAGGAATTAAGGCTTCGCCCTTATCCTATCGCGTCTGCCATGGCAAGGGGCAACCGCCATGCGTATCCTTTTGTCGCACGGCAAGCGCCCTTTTGCGCTGTCTTCACTCCATCTCGCTGCCCTGCAAGGCGAGCGTATCCATCTCCGGATCAGACAGGAGCGGCGCTTTTGCTCCAGTTTCAAGAATTTTATCAGCGTTTTCCAAGGGCGTCACCGCATTTTCATGAGGATTAGCGCCGCTTTGTTTGGCGTTGCCCTGGTTGCCGCTCCGTACCCCCGGAGTTTTCTCCTGCCCGGCCGCAGGCATCGCCGAAACGGAGGCCTGCGCGCCCTCTCCGGGGCGCCATGGGCGTTGCTTGGCGGCATCCAGCGCCGTGCGGATCGACCAACCAGACGCCCCGCGCGGCGGTGCATACAGTTGCACCGCGCCATAACGCTGCAAATCCGCGCGCGAGAACCGATAGCGCGCCGCGCAATCCACGCGCGCCATCTGCGGTGTCACCACAATATCCGCCCGGCGGCAATCTTCCCGCAGCGCCTGCACACTGGTACTCAGCGCCAGCCATTCGCCATTGGCAAGGCGCAAGGTACAGCCCTCGCGGTCGCATCGTGCGCCCTGGCGCAAGGTTTCGTCGCGGCCATCCCGCCGATCCCCCAAAGCAGGCAGCCATTGTTGCAGCGCGAAGCGATCCATCCCCCCGACCGCGAGCACGACATGCCGCCCCTGCTCCCCGCGCGCCAGCACCATACGGCCGGAGGGGGCAATCAATACATCCGGCACCTGCGCCTGCCAGGGCAGCAGCAGGGCAAAGCCCAGCGGCACCAGTGCCAGCAGCCCCAGCCGGGAGCGCGGAAGGACCGCCAGCAACACCCCGGCGATCATCAAAACGAAGGGCAAAGCGGCCCCCTGCCCCACCGCGACGCTGGCTTGATCGATTTTTGCAACCCGCTCGGCAACCCACAGCATGCCGCTCACGCCCTGACCCATCAAGCGCCAGACAAAGGCATCAAACCCGAATGGAAACAACAAGGTACCCGCAACCGCAGCGGGCATGACCACCAGCGATACCATCGGGATGGCGAGCGAATTGCCGATCAACCCATAGGGGTTGAGGCGGTTGAAATGCCAGGCCGAAAACGGCGCGGTCGCCAGCGTGGCGATCAAGGTAGTCGCGGCAATGGTCAAAATCGGCACAACCAGTTGGAGCGCCAGCGTATGGTGCAGGGCGCGGGTTGGCTTGGGGTGCTGCGCACGCCATTCGCGCCACAGCCGCGCGCCCGTGATTAACCCGGCCACGGCGGCATAGGACATCTGGAAACTGGGTCCCAGCAGGGCCTCAGGCTCGCGTGCGAGCACAATCAGCGCGGAAATCGCCAGATTGCGCATCGCCAAAGCCGGGCGATCGACCACAACCGCACCCAGCATCACAAGGGTCATGATGAGCGAGCGTTCGGTTGCCACTTCGGAGCCCGAAAAGATACAATACGCGCTCGCCCCCAGCATGGCCACCAACGCCGCCAGTTTGCGGATAGGCCAGCGCAACGCCCCGCCCGGAAACGCCGACAGTACCGCCCGCACCAGCCAGAACATCACCCCCGCCGCCAGCACCATATGCAGCCCGGAAATCGAGACGACATGATACAGCCCCGCCAGCCGCAGATCATCGTTCACGGCTTCAGAGATCAGCCCGCGCTTGCCCGTTACCAAGGCGGCTGAAAGCGCCCCGCTTTGCCCGCCGATGGAGCGGGCGATCCGCTCGGTAAACAGGTTGCGGGCGTTATCGATCGCTGCATTGATGCGCAGCCCGAGCGGCGGCAGCGGCGCCCCCTCCAGCCGCACCGGCCCGATCGCATAGCCCACCGCACCAATCGCGCGGAAAAACGCTTCGCGCCGGAAATCATACCCGCCGGGCATCGAGGGGTCAGCGGGCGGGGCAAGGCGCGCGCGCAACACAACCGCTTGCCCGGCATAAAGCGTGGCCTTGGCAGGCACGCCAATGCGCACCCGGTAGGGGGTTTGTGCCGCAGGCGTGCCTTCAAGGGTCCGCACGCGCAAGGTAATCCGCTGGCGGTTCGGGCCTGGCTCGATACTCTCGATATAGCCAGAGATTTCCGCAATCCGCTCGGATGCCAAAACCGGCTCCGCCACCGCCCTTGTGCGCAAGCTTGCCGCTGAAAACCCAGCAAATACCGTAAAAATCCCCATAAAAACCAGATGAAACGCTTCAAGCCGCCCGCCCCGATGTGCCCAAGGGTCTGCGCGCACTCTGGCCCGGACCGCCAGCGCCAAAGCCAGAAAAACCCCGCCCACCACCGGCCCGGCAAACAGGCTTGGCTCGTGTTCAGCCAGAAAATACCCCACAATGCCCAAACCAAACAGCACCGGCAGCAGCAAAAACGCCGTGCGTGCCTCCCGCTCCCGCGTGAACGCTGCCGCAAGCTCCATGCGCAGCCCCGCCCGGAAGCGATGCAAAAGAACCGCAGACCATTCTCCCCACCCGGCAACGGGCAGGCCCGCCAGCGATGGGGGGACACCAGAAGACAAAGCCACCCCCCGCGCGAACGGGCGCGCCAATGCCCCTGCAAGAGGATGCGCCAGAACAGACGCCAGACGCCCGCCCCAAGCGGGATATACCGACATCCGCCCAGAAGCTGCCGGGAGAAGCGTAACGCTCGGGCTATCGTCACGGCGCTCAAAAGCACGCGCGGGATGCGCGGTTTGGGCAGGATGCGCGGTTTGGGCAAGGTCCTGCTGGCGGGCAAGATCTTGGGGCTGGGCAAGGTCTTGGGGCGATGCGCGGTCTCCTCCCCTTACAAGATCAGGCGAGCCCCTGCTTGGATCGGGGGCGGCTTTATCCGGCCCGCGCGTCTCTTGAAGCGTGTTGCTGAGCATAGAGGAAGGCGGGCGCCTCGTAGGCATCAGAAACCTTTCTCCAAAACCTTGCCGATACCTTTCGCGCCTTTGGCATCCGTGATAGAGGCTTGCGCGGTCTTATTTGTTGGGGCACGCTACCTGTTTGTTGGGGCACGCTATCTGCTGTTAAAGGCGTGTTGAGGCGCCTGTGCCTCGATATGCTACGCCCCGACACGCTGCGGACCGCGTGCGTAACGTATCGCATACGTAATGTCGCGCCTAGAAAAAACCGGGCATAAAGCCCCACCCTGCAGCTTTTTTATCTCGCCTGTGGAAAACCTCGTTTTATGGAAACCGCCTGACCATGTCGAAACCCGTCATTACCCGTTTTGCCCCCTCCCCCACCGGTTTTCTGCATATTGGCGGCGCGCGTACGGCCCTGTTCAACTGGCTTTACGCCCAAAGGCATGGCGGCAAAATGCTGCTGCGGATCGAGGATACCGACCGCGAACGCTCCACGCAGGCCGCTATCGGCGCCATTCTCGATGGCCTTTCCTGGCTTGGGCTCGAATGGGATGGCGAGACCATCTACCAGTTTGCGCGCGCCCAGCGCCACCGCGAGGCCGCCGAAAGCCTGCTGGCGAGCGGGCGCGCCTATCGCTGCTATGCCACCCCGGAAGAGCTGGAAGCCATGCGCGAGCTGGCCAAAAGCGAGGGGCGCCCCATGCGCTATGATGGAAGCTGGCGCGAGCGCACCGCCGCCGATGCATTGGCCGCCGAAGCCAGGGGACTGCGCCCGGTTATCCGCCTCAAAGCGCCGCAAAGCGGAGAAACCGTGGTGGAAGACCAGGTGCAGGGCCGCGTGACCTGGCAGAACGAAAATCTCGATGATCTGGTGCTGTTGCGCTCGGACGGCAACCCCACCTATATGCTCGCTGTCGTGGTGGACGATCACGATATGGGCGTAACGCACATTATTCGCGGCGATGACCACCTCACCAATGCCGCGCGGCAAACGCAGATCTATCAAGCTCTTGAATGGTCTGTGCCGGTCATGGCGCATATCCCGCTCATTCATGGGGCGGATGGCGCCAAGCTCTCCAAGCGCCATGGCGCGCTGGGGGTCGATGCGTATCGCGCGCTCGGCTATCTGCCCAAAGCGTTGCGCAATTATCTGGTCCGGCTGGGCTGGAGCCATGGCGATCAAGAAATGTTCACGACCGAGGAAATGATCGCCGCCTTTGATCTCAAGAATGTCGGGCGCTCCCCCGCGCGTTTTGATTTCGCCAAACTAGAAAACCTCAACGGCCATTATATGCGCCAGACCAGCGATGCTGACCTGCTGGCCGCGCTGGAAACCATGCTGCCGCATATCCCGGGCGGTCCCGACCTGCTGGCAAGCTTGGATGCCTCCAAACGCGCGCAATGGCTGGCCGCCATGCCGGGCCTTAAAGAGCGCGCCAAAACCCTGGCGGAGCTGGTGGAAGGCTCGCGCTTCCTGTTTGCGCCCCGTCCGCTTGCGCTTGATGACAAGGCGACAGCGTTGCTCGATGCCGGCGGGCGCGAGATTTTGCGCGCGCTGTTGCCGCGCCTGAGCGCCGTGACAGATTGGCAGGCCGAACCCCTCGAAGCCGCTGTCCGGCTGGAAGCGGAGCAAACCGGCCTGAAGCTGGGCGCGCTGGCCCAACCCTTGCGGGCAGCCTTGACCGGAAAAACCACCTCTCCGGGGATTTTCGACGTTTTTTGTGTCTTGGGACGCGAGGAATCCTTGGCGCGTCTGCACGATGCCGCACAGGCATAAACAAACACTGCCGCGCAGGCCTTAATACAAGCTGCCGCCAGGCATAAGCGCCCGCACCATCGCCGTCTTAGACACAAGCCGAACTTGAACCTGAACGCATGTTCAGCTAGGGCTGTTGGAACCGCACAGTGCAGTGCAAAATCCGCCTGCGCCGCGTGCCAAACGATCAAGAGGATTGACCATGAGCGCCACCAACGGAACGATCAAGATCGGCGACAAAACCGTCGATATGCCCGTCAAACAAGGCACGATCGGGCCTGCCGTGGTCGATATCGGCAAGCTTTATGCCCAAACGGGCATGTTCACCTATGATCCCGGCTTCACCTCCACCGCCGCCTGCGAAAGCAAGATCACCTATATCGATGGCGATGAAGGCATTTTGCTCCATCGGGGCTACCCGATCGAGCAATTGGCCGAACACGGCGATTTTCTCGAAACGTGTTACCTGTTGCTGCATGGCGAATTGCCTACCGCCGCACAAAAGGCTGATTTCGATTATCGCGTCACGCGCCATTCCATGGTCCATGAGCAGATGAGCCGGTTCTTCCAAGGGTTCCGGCGCGATGCTCACCCCATGGCGATCATGGTCGCTTCCGTTGGGGCGCTGGCCGCGTTTTACCACGATTCCACCGATATTACCGATCCGCAACAGCGCATGATCGCCTCCATGCGCATGATCGCCAAAATGCCGACCCTGGCCGCCATGGCCTATAAATATTCGATCGGTCAGCCCTTCATCTATCCCAAGAACGACTATAACTACGCGTCCAACTTCCTGCATATGTGCTTTGCCGTGCCGTGCGAGGAGTACAAGGTCAACCCGGTGCTGGCCCGCGCGCTTGACCGCATCTTCATCCTCCATGCCGACCACGAGCAGAACGCCTCCACCTCCACCGTGCGCCTTGCCGGCTCTTCGGGCGCGAACCCGTTTGCCTGCATCGCCGCCGGGATCGCCTGTTTGTGGGGCCCCGCGCATGGCGGCGCCAATGAAGCCGCGTTGCAGATGCTCCAGGAAATCGGTTCCGTCGATAATATCCCCAAATACGTCGCCAAGGCCAAAGATAAAGACGATCCCTTCCGCCTGATGGGTTTTGGTCACCGCGTTTATAAAAACTACGATCCGCGCGCCAAGATCATGCAGAAAACCTGCCATGAAGTGCTCTCCGAGCTTGGCCACAAGGATGATCCGCTGCTCGATGTCGCAGTTGAACTGGAGCGGATCGCCCTCTCTGACCCCTATTTCATCGAAAAGAAGCTCTATCCGAATATCGATTTTTATTCCGGGATCACGCTCAAAGCCATGGGTTTCCCCACTGATATGTTCACCGTGCTGTTCGCGCTCGCCCGCACGGTCGGCTGGATCGCTCAATGG
>CAZGKS010000057.1:0-6033 GCA_964526275.1 uncultured Methylobacterium sp.
AATGCCTGCCGGGCGTATGTCTATGCGGTGGCAAAAGCGTGTGATCGCGGCCAGACCACGCGGGAGGATGCCGCAGGCGCCATTTTATACAGCGCGGAAAAGGCGACCAAACTCGCCCTCGATGCGATCCAGCTTTTGGGCGGCAATGGCTATATCAATGAATACCCGGCCGGGCGGTTGCTGCGCGATGCAAAATTATATGAAATCGGCGCGGGCACGAGTGAAATTCGGCGGATGCTGATCGGCCGGGAATTGATGGCGAAACACAGATAATCTTATGGCATGTCCAGGCGGCATGCTTTAAAGTATTCTGTTTATTGACTTGTGATTTTATTTGCTTTTGCTGCATGTGCCTTCAATTTTTAACGCCAAATTGAGGCCAATTGACAGGAATATACACTAAGAAAACAGATCGCCGCCATTTTTAAGCTTTTGCTATCGGTGCCAACAAGGGCAATGAGGATCATATAATTATGACAAAAACCCCTCTGCAGGCGGACCCTCTGCGAAAACTTGCGGATCTTTCTGCCGGGCAGCAATCTGAATTAGACGAATTGCGCAAATTGCGGCGGCAAGTCCGCAAAAAAGCACTCAAGGACGCAGCACCCCTCGGGGTGCTCCCATCTACGCTTGGCCAACGCGTGGCAGACCGGGTTTCCTGGCTTGTTGGCTCGTGGCGTTTTATTTTGGTCCAAAGCGCGCTGATCGCGGCCTGGATTATCTGGAATTTGGTGCGGGGTACAGGGGCACCGGATCCCTATCCCTTTATTTTATTGAACCTTTTGCTCTCGTTCCAAGCCGCGTATACGGCCCCGGCTATCATGATGAGCCAAAATCGGCAGGCGGAGGTTGATCGTCAACACGCCGAAGATGATTATGTGGTGAATGTGAAAGCCGAGATGGAAATCGAGTTATTGCATGAGAAAATAGATTATATGCGCGAGCAATAAATTAAACAATTATTGCAAATGCTTGCAAAATTATCTGCCCAAATTGATGCCCTGCATAACGCCCAACCCCTCCAAACGGCTGTACAAAACAAGGCCGCCCCCTAAACGAGACATTGACATTCCGGCCATGGTTTGAAAAAGGAGAGGCGGAATTGTTTACGCGCCGTAAGGCACGGGACGTAAATGCGTAACCCATTCATTGGAACCCAAGTAAAAGGATACCCGCTATGAGCGATGTTGCGGAACGCGTAAAAAAGATCGTCATTGAGCATCTGAATGTCGATGCGGGCAAGGTGATCGATACCGCCAATTTTATCGACGATCTTGGTGCAGACAGCCTGGATACCGTGGAATTGGTCATGGCCTTTGAGGAAGAATTCGGCGTCGAAATTCCCGATGACGCCGCTGAAACCATCGTCACTGTCGGCGATGCCGTCCGCTTCCTTACCAAGAACGTCGCCTGAGCGCCGCTTGGCTGGCCTAAACAATGCGCGTCGCCGTGGGGTTGGCGCGCGTTTTTATAGGGCGTTTGGGGTGCTCCATCTGATTTGGTGTGATTGTGCGGTGGAGAGGGCTTAGGGCCCGACAAAACAGCTTTCTTGCATGCAAGAGGCGTTCTTGATCAAAAGCGGATTTCTTGCTCAAAAAAGCGTTGTTGCACGCAAGATACGCGCAAGATACGGTGCCGCCAAGCTCGATCCCGCCAAATTCGATCCCGCCAAGCTCTATTCCGTCCTGTGCACGGCGCCAGATAGAGTGGCGACAAATCGGGCAAAATTCTGCCATAGTTTTCAAGGTTTTTGTGAACGAAGCCCTGTTTCCCTCCCTTGAGACGTTGGCAACCCTTCCAGGGTGCTGGATGGGGGTTGATCTGGGCACAAAGACCATCGGGCTTGCCTTGTCGGATCCCGCGCGGCGGTATGCCAGCGCGTATCGCACGCTCAAACGGGTGCGCTTTGCGCAAGATGCGCAAGCCCTGTTCGAGGTCGTGGAGGCGTATCGGGTTAGCGCGCTGGTGGTGGGGCTGCCGCTCAATATGGATGGCAGCGCCGGGCCACGCGTGCAGGCCACCCGCGCTTTTGTGCGCAATCTGCACCAGATCCGCGCCCTGCCGGTTGTGTTTCAAGATGAGCGTTTAAGCAGTTTTGAGGCCGAACAGGCGATGCTGCAAGCGGATGTATCGCGTAAAAAGCGCGCCGAATGGATTGATGCCCATGCCGCGCGCGTTATTTTGCAAGCTGCGCTTGATCGTCTCAACGCCCCCGATTTTAATTGTTGAGCCGTGTAAGTTCATAGGCCAAACGGAACAAGGGCAAAAGCGAGCGGGCGGGCACGCAATCGATGCCTACTTCGCCCTCTGCGGTATATTGATCGTGCCAGCCACCGGCAAAGGGACCACTCAAATACGTGGTCAATAGATCTTGAAGTTTTTCTGCTGCCAGCGCGTCGGCTACGGTATCGCCTGCTTCTCCGGCCGCCAACAAGGCGCGGATCAGCGCGCCTTGCCCGCTAAGGCTATGGCTATCCATCTGGTTTGGCCCGCTCGCCGAATCTTTCAAAAAACCATGGCTACTGTCACAATAGCGCAAGGTTGTTTGCAGCAAGGCATCCGCTTGCGCGCTGACAGGGGTGGCGGTCAGGTAGGCATAATCATGCAACAAGACGCACCACAGGGCGTTTTCAAGCGGTGCGGCGGCGGGCATTCCTGGAATGACCTCAAAGGAATCGTTGAAATTTGCGCTGACCAGAGCATCCTGATCCGGATGCAGGCGGCGGACAAACAGCATTTTGAGTCGTGCGGCTTGCTGGGCTGCGCGCGGGTTATGGATGGCGATGGCCAGCGCGAGGCAGGCATCGAACAACGCACGTATATCTGCCAAGGCGTTGAACCCTTCCACGGGCAAACGCGTGCACACGCTTTTGGGACCATCGATAAAAGTTTCGAGCGTTGTGACAAGCATCTTATCTGCCAGTGCGAAAATTTGCGCATCGTTGCTGGCGCGTGCAACCCAGGCGAGTGCGCTCAAGGCGGCGGCACAATCGGCCAGATGCGCGCTGTCATCAATCGGGTGCGCGTTGGGGGCCATCAGATGCGCAAATTGCATGCCGCGCGGCCCAAAGCTGGTTTTGTCCAGCAAATATTCTACCCCCATCAGCGCGGTTTGCATGCTATTGCCCCAGCCTAGCAAATGGGCTCTGGCGCATACTTCGATCTGTTGCCATTGCACGTTTACGCGCCGTTCTACCAAAGCATCCGGCTGACCATCGAACAGAAATTGCTCAAAAAACCCGCCGCGTTTCTGGTCCCAGCTTTTTTCAAGCCAAAAGGGCAAAGCGCTCTGGAGAAACCAACCAAGATATGCCTTTGCGCTATCGTGCAAGGCGGGGGCGGCAAGGGCGTGGGGGGTGGCTACAAGCATGGGGGCAAACGCTATGCGCGAGGAGAAAACAGGGAAGGGCGAGAGAAAACAAGGAAGGCTGAAGAGATAACCAGGGCAATGTGCCATAAGGGCTTTAATGAAGCCTCAACGTCAGGGTATTAAAATACAACCAGAGAGAGAATTTTAGGGGCGTGCCTTTGGCCTTGGTGCCCGGTTCAGCATGGCCTATCCTGCGCCGCGATTTTGAGCTAAAGGCGTGCGCATGAGGATTATCTCCACGCTGCCCGGTTCGCCCCTTGGTTCGCCCAGGCGTTTTACGCCGCCGGAACGTGTTGTTTCGGCCCAGGAAAAGCCTGCTGCGCTTTCCGTCGCGGCGGCCTTCCCGCCCCTTGCTCCCCCCTGGCCAGCCAGCGCGTTGGGGGAAGGGGCCCCTTTACTGATGGGGATTGTGAATATCACGCCGGATTCGTTTTCCGATGGCGGGCAGTTTCTGGCGCAAGATGCCGCGCTGGCGCATATGCACGCCTTGGTGGCGGAGGGGGCGGATCTGCTTGATCTTGGGGCAGAATCCACCCGTCCGGGGCATGTCCCCTTGTCCGAACAAGAGGAACTGGCGCGGCTTGCGCCGATTTTTGGAGCGCTTGAAGCCGCCCCGCTGGGGGTTCCGCTCTCGCTCGATACTGCCAAAGCGGCTGTTGCGGCGCGCGGGGTGCGCGCGGGCGTGCGGATTCTCAACGATATTTGGGCCCTGCGTGACCCCGATATGGCACGCGTTGCGGCACAGAACCAATGCGGCCTTGTGCTGATGCATAATCGTGAAACGCTGGATCCTGCAGGTGATTCGCTGGAGATTTTGGCGCAAGAGATGCGGGTTTATTTTGCGCGCGCCTTGGAAAAAGCTGTGCAGGCGGGGGTATCGCAAAGCCGGATCGCGCTTGATCCGGGGATCGGGTTTGGCAAGAACCTGCCCCAGAATCTGCTCGCCTTGCGCCTTATGCCCGATATAGCCCGCGCGCTGGGCTGTGCGTTTCTGGTTGGCGTTTCGCGTAAATCCATGCTGGGGGCGATTACCGGGCGGCCGGTATCGCAGCGGCAACCGGCGGGTGTGGCGGCTGCCTTGCTTTGCGCCCAAGCCGGTGCGAGCGTGCTGCGCGTCCATGATCCGGGCGCGCATGCCGATGCCATCCGGGTCTGGCAGGCGCTGGAAGGCAAAGCCTTCACCCCGAAATAGGGCAGGAGCAGCGTGCCGCTTGGAGACCCTAAAAACGTATCGCGACCCCCATAACGAGTTCAGGAGCTGTGCATGAGCGACAAGATTATCGTCCGCAATCTGGCGGTTTTTGCCTATCACGGCGCCCTTGCGGAGGAGGCAACGTTGGGCCAGCGGTTTGTGCTGTCCTTTGAGGGGATGCTGGACCTTCAACCCGCTGGCGGGGCAGATGACCTTGCTGCCTCTGTTTCCTATGCCGATATGATCGAATGCGTGCAGGAACAGGCGGTTATGGCCCGGTTTTCAACACTGGAGGCGCTTGCCGAACATTTGGCCAAAACCCTGCTTGCCCGCTTTGCGCGGCTGGATGCGGTGACGATGCGGGTTGAAAAACCGGGCGCGCCGGTTGCCGCTATTTTTGACTATGCGGCGGTTGAAATCACGCGGTGGCGTGCCGCGCAAAGCAGGCAAGGCACCCCCCATGCGTGAGCCGGTTTCGGACACCATGAAAACGGTGGTTTTAGCGCTGGGGAGCAATATCGGCGATGGTCCGGCGCATTTGCGCCAAGCCATTACAGCGATTGCGGCACTGGAAAAGGTGCAACGGGTCAGGCAATCGAGCCTTTATCGCACCCCGCCCTGGGGCAAGACCGATCAGGATTGGTTCACCAATGCAGCGCTCGTGATTCGCACGCTTTTGCCGCCCATGGCGCTGCTGGAAGCGTGTTTAAGGATCGAAGCGCAGCAGGGGCGCATCCGCCAGGAGCGGTGGGGGCCACGCGTGATCGATATTGATATGATCACCTATGAAGGGGTTACCAGCACGGATCCGCGCCTGACCTTGCCGCATCCGGCGGCGCATGAGCGCGCCTTTGTGTTGCTCCCCCTATGCGAGATCGCGCCCGGCACCCTGCTCAAGGGCAAGACGGCGGAAGAATGGCTCGCGGGGCTGGATCAAAGCGGGATCGTGCAGCAAAAAGCGTGATTTTGCGCATGCCGCAAAAAACCATGCAGAAAGAAGACGATGCGAGCAGGATGCGTTTCTCTCTCCACGCATCCTGCCCCATGCATCCTGCCCTATGCGGGTGAGCCTGTTTTACCCGCGTTCGAAACGGCGCATCAGCGCGAAGGCCGCAGGCAGAAAAGCCGCGCCCAAGGCGGTCTTGATGGCGGTTGCGGCATAAAAGGGCGCAACCCCAACGGCGAAGGCTTTTTGCGCGCCGAACAGGACGCTAAGCCAAGCAAAGCCGCAGGCGAAAATGACGGCATGGCCGATAATCATCGCGCTGAGCGCGCCGGGGATCGTCCGGCACAGCCCGCGCTCCGAAAGCAGGCCAACAACCAATGCAGCCAATACGAACCCGACCAGATAGCCCCCGGTTGGGCCTGCAAAATAAAGCGTTCCAGCGACTGGACCGGCAAAAACCGGCATGCCCAGCGCGCCCTCCGCCAGATAAAGCAGCATCGTTGCCACGGCCAACCGCGCGCCGAA
>CAZGKS010000057.1:6043-10469 GCA_964526275.1 uncultured Methylobacterium sp.
CCAGAACCAGCACGACCAGCGTTTGCAAGGTCATCGGCACCAGCAACGGCACTTGCACCTTGGCCGAAAGGGCGAGCAGCCCCGTAGCCGCTACCATGAGGGCAGCCTGGCGGATAACGCTTTCCTGAAAGGCGGCGGGAAGCATCGGGATAGCGCGCATGGTATTCTCCGTTAAAACAAGCGTATCTTTTCAACGCGCCATTTGTGCGCACCCTTGCCTCAACGTCAAGCACTTCCAAAGCACGATACGCAAAAACCTTTGGAGAAGATCGCTTTGCTGCGCCAGCATGCACCTTTTGAAGTGCCACTTTTGCGCCTGCAGGGATCCTTTTGGGGGCGGGAGGCTTTAAAACGCTTGTTTTTCGCCCTTGTGCGTGTTTCTTGTCCCGATGGGTGGGGTGGGTTCAAACAAAACCGTATCTTGCTTTCATCTTTTTGTTTTCGCATGCGTTTTTTGCGCGTTTGTTTCTCCAGATGCTTTCAAAGGATAACGCATGAATCTCACGCTGGATAAAACCGCGCCGCATGCCAGCGGGCATTTGGAAACCCTTGCGCCCGGTTTGCGACGGCTGGTTGCGCCGAACCCCGGCCCATTCACCTATACGGGCACCTGCACCTATATTATCGGGCGCGGAGAGGTTGCCGTGCTTGATCCTGGCCCGGAAGACCTTGTGCATATAGCGGGTCTGCTGGCCGGGCTGGGGCAGGAGCGGGTTGTGCATATTCTGGTCAGCCATACGCATCGCGATCACGCGCCGGGCGCGCGCTTGCTTGCGGAGCGAACGGGTGCGCGTATTTTGGGGTGCGCGCCGCATCATGCCGCCCGCCCTGCGCATCCGGGGGAAGTGGCGCTGGATGCGGCCAATGACCATCTTTATGCGCCCGATCTTCTGTTGCAGAATGGCGACAAGATCGAGGGGGAGGGCTATTGCCTGACCGCCCTTGCCACGCCGGGCCATACGATGAACCATCTCGCTTTTGCCTGGGCGGAAGGGCAGGCGTTGTTTTCCGCCGATCACGTCATGGCATGGTCGACCAGCATTGTTGCCCCGCCCGATGGCGCGATGGGGGCGTATATGGCTAGTCTTGAGGCCTTGTTGGGACGAGAGGAGAAAGTGTATTGGCCGGGCCATGGCGGGCCTGTTCTCGACCCGAAACGGTTCGTGCGCGGCCTTGTCTCGCATCGCCGCCAACGGGAAACCCAGATTTTGGACCGTTTGCGCCAACGCCCGCATACGGTGCCGGAACTGGTGGCGCAGAACTATCCGGGGCTTGATCCGCGCCTGAAAGGTGCTGCGGCGCTTTCGACCTTCGCACATCTGGAAGATATGGTGACGCGCGGGTTGGTGCTGGCGGAGCCGATGGCGCAGATGGATGCCGTGTATTTTATTGCCTGAGGGTATATAGAGGGTATTTTGGCGCCTGTGGGCCGATTTTTGCCGCAAAATCCGCAGGCACATTCGATAAAAAGTCGATTTTGATACAAAGAGCCTTATTTCACCTTGCACGCGCGGTGTAAGCCGGAGTACAACGCCTGATCATTCGTTTGTACGTAGGAAACAACCATGCATTCGCACGCGCCTATTACCGCAAGTCGGCTCTGGTTTCGCCTCCTACGTCTTTATCAACGCGGGCATGGCGCGATCAGCGGGCGGCTGCGCGAAGTGGGGCTCTCGCCTGCGCAATTCGATGTGCTGTCCACGCTTTCCGAGCGCGAAGGGATAACCCAGCGCGAATTGGCTGAACGGCTTTATGTCACCAAAGGCAATGTTTCCGGCTTGATCGATCGGCTCGTCGCCAGCCATTATGTCGAGCGCCGCGCCATTCCGGAAGATCGACGCTCGCATTCCTTATACATCACCCCGGCAGGGATGGAGGCGATACGCGTGGGCATGCAGGTCCAGATGAAATTCATCGAGGACACGATGGGCATGCTCTCCCCAGACGATCTGCAGACCATGGACCGCATCTTCGTGCTCTGGCGCGACAGGATCCGCGAAGTAACCGGCGATAAAACGCTTGGGGAATAGGCCCGGTTTCTGCTCTATTGCTTGGAACGGCTCTTTGGCGCTTTTTTTCAAGTCTTAGGCGCGTTTTTTAAGTCTTTGGCGCGTTTTTTTCAAGGCCAAGATCACGTTAATGTAGGCGAGCGAAACGGCATGGCTGGTAGTCATCTCTGCCCCCAAAAACAGGGCGAGCCCAAACATAACGAAACCTTTATCGCGCGCTGCCGTTAAGCTTGCCGCTTTTGTGTGGCGGAGCCCGCTTGACTGTTCAAGCCAAGCGGGGTTTGCCGTATTGTAAAAAGCCTTACAGGACAACCACTTTGGCGCCGAGTTTCACACGGTTATAGAGGTCAATCACATCCAGATTATGCATGCGGATGCAGCCAAGTGAGGCCGGCATGCCAATCATTTCCGGCTCATTGGTCCCATGGATCCGGTATTCGGTGTCGCGGCCGCGCTCGTCATGCAAATAGAGTGCGCGTGCACCCAGCGGGTTGTAGGGGCCCCCTGAAACCGAACCGGGCAGGCCCGGCATCATTTTGCGGGCAGTGGGGCCGGGGGTCCAGGAAGGCCACTCGATCTTGCGGTTGACATAAGAGATCCCAGACCAGCGATGCGCATCCTCACCGGGAGAAATTTCGTAGCGCAGGGCCGTGCCCCCTTCCTCCAGCAGATAGAGGAAGCGCGCATCGGAATCGACAACGATCGTGCCGGGCTTGGTCTCTTTGGTTGGGTTCGGCATGCGATATCGCGCGCGCTGGGGGTCCATATCGCGGTTGAGAGAAGGCGGCGTCAGGGCCAGAAACTGCGTATCGCGCGCCGACAGGGTCGGATCAGAAAAGCGGGAATATTCCTGGGTGCAGGCTGAAACCGCCAACCCGAATAGAATAACCATAAAAGGACGTAAAAAGCGCGACATGTGCCAACCTGCCTGTGAATCACTGCGTGGATGATCGCTCACCCGAATCTGTT
Source organism: uncultured Methylobacterium sp. (assembly GCA_964526275.1). Classification (GTDB taxonomy): domain Bacteria; phylum Pseudomonadota; class Alphaproteobacteria; order Rhizobiales; family Beijerinckiaceae; genus Rhabdaerophilum. The sequence continues at coordinate 9,022 of CAZGKS010000057.1, forward strand.
GCCCTTCGATTAAGGGTAAACGGTAAAAGAGGCTAGTGTATAAATATCACAGCGGGCTTGCATTGCGTGTTTTTTTCTGGGGTGGAATTTGCTTTCAGAAACGCTGCGGGCGCGACAAAATGGCGCTAACTTATTGGGAGATAATTTACCTTAAATTATAATATAAATGCATATAGAACGCATTATTCATCGTTCCTTCACGTTCAATATTGAAATTAGGTCAACGAGATAATCAAGAGCCGGGCTGTTTTGCGCTGGTATGGGGGAGTGTCATGGTGTCCGCGCGGTTGAAACGATTGGAATATACAGCGCAAGCCGCAGGCGGTGCTTTCGGGTTTGATGACGCTGATTTTGCACCAGTAACCGGGCAAGGTGTATTCTGGCGCAGGGTGTCGATGCTGGTTCTGGGCAGTGGCGCGCTTTGCTTTTTGGTCTATGGCGCGGTATTCGAGCGGTTGATCGGCTGATTCTAGCTTGCCTTTTTCGTAAAAAGTTGCGCCGCCCAAGCGAGCAAAGCGCGCACATTCAGGGCCTGACGTGTTTTGACGGAAACACATCTTGTTCTTGTCTAGAGCGTTTTCAGCGAGGACTGAATCGCCTGAAACACTCTACCTCTTTGTTTTAACGCAATTCCGGACGCGAAACCGGTTCCAACGATCGCTGGAACTGCTCTAGTTGGATAAGAACGCGTCTTTTGCGCTTGATTAACCCATCAAAAGCAAAAACGCTATAAAAAGCAAAATAAAACAGGGAATTTATCGTTTCGTAGCGACACGAATTGCTCTAGGAAAGAGAGAGTATCTCTTGCCAGAAGGTTTATCGTGAGCGCGCCGTTTTACATCACCACCGCCATTTCTTATCCCAATGGGGTTCCGCATCTGGGGCATGCCTAGGAATTGCTGGCTGCCGATGCCATTGCCCGTTTCATGCGGCTGGAGGGGCGGGAGGTGTTTTTTCTCACAGGCACCGATGAGCACGGCCTCAAAATGGCACAAACCGCCCAGCGGGAAGGCATTGACGTGCGCGCCTTGGCGGATCGCAACGCCGAACGTTTTGCCGCGCTGGGGCCTGCTCTGGCGGCCACCAATGACGATTTCATCCGCACCACGCAAGCGCGGCATTACGCGGCCTGCCAGGAAATCTGGCACCGGATGGCCGCTAACGGCGATATTTACCGCTCAACCTATTCCGGTTTTTATTCCGTGCGCGATGAAGCCTATTTCGATGAAAGTGAACTTACCGAAGGGCAAAACGGGCAAAAATTGGCCCCAACCGGCGCGCCGGTCGAATGGGTGGAGGAGGACAGCTATTTCTTCCGCCTTTCTGCCTATCAAGACCGGCTGCTGGCGCATTATGCGGCGCATCCGGAATTTATCGGCCCCGAAACGCGGCGCAACGAGGTTGTAAGCTTTGTTACGCGCGGGCTCAAAGACCTCTCCATCTCCCGC
>CAZGKS010000058.1:0-7256 GCA_964526275.1 uncultured Methylobacterium sp.
TACCGCCCAGCGGCAGCGGCGCGGAAGGTTGCGAGCCCCCCCCGGCCCCTCCCGCATGGAAAATCGTTGGTGGCACGACTGCCGCAGGCATCATCATCGGCGCAACAGGGGGCAGCACCGGGCGGTTGGCAGGCGATGTAAAATTAAGCGGCGGCAAATTGAGATCTGCGCGGGTGTTTTCTCCTGGCTCTGGTAAGTCCATCGCCAAAGCGGTTTCCATATCCGGAATGCGCCCACCCCGTTGCGGCGCGCGTTCGGTCCGCTGGATATTGGCTTCCACCACCAGATCATTCGGCCCGCCGATCAACAGCAAATGCTCGGTATTATCGCGGCGGATAATTACCAGCCGCCGCCCGTCGCGGTCAAAGGTAAAAGCATCGGTAATCGCCAGCCTTTGCGGCCGTCCGGTGCGGTTGTTTTGACCCATATTGAGGTTCGGGCGCACCAGACGGATTAGCCATACGACCAAAAACGCCACCACAAGCAGCATGATCACGCCAAGCGCTACCCAAATCAGCAAATTGGCTGTGCCATCGCCGAGACCCAGTTTTTCAAAAAATGCCTTCATGGTTCTTCCTGCCTGGAACGCGTGTCAAATAGTTGTTGTTCAATACACCCTATGCCCCCATAGGGTTCCCGACTGTTTTATAGCCCCGGACACTTTGCACAAAACAAACATCCCTATTCGGCCCCGTTTATAGCGCACCCTCGCCCACCCGCAAAGCGAAGGTAACTCCCCCTGAAAACCCCTGCCCCCTGAAAACTCCGTGCGAACTGGGTAAACCTTACCCGATTTTAGCCTTGTTGACGCAGCAAGTGTTCATCAGAGTTAACATACAAAGTTAACGCGCACGGTTAATGTTGCTTAAAATCCGCCACGTTTTGTTCGCTTGTCCCCGGCAAGCGCGGGTCCCGCATGCAAGCGGTTTGTGGGCCATGGCCTTGTTTGAAAACGTATCGTGCGCCAGAAAAATCCGCCCCAACCCCCGATACCCTAAATAAAGCATGAAAAACACACCGAAAATGGCACAGTCTGGTGTTTTTCTTAACCGGATATTTACCATAAGAGCGGCAAAATCTGCCCAGTACCCATGGGTATGCAAGCGTTTCTTAGCTTCTTGATTTGGGGGTCACCATGATCAGTGACATTGCCACCTTCACCGCCCTCAAAGAGCGGATGCGCTTTTTCCAGAAGCGGCAAAGCGTCTTGGCGGAAAATATCGCCAACAGCGATACGCCGCGCTTTCGCCCACGCGATCTGGTGGAACCCACCGCCGGCAGCGGAATGCAGGAAGCCTTCTCCCTTGCTGTTACCCAGCCAGGGCATATGGGCGCGCAGGCCTCTTCAGGTCCGGGTTTTCAAAAAGGCTCAACGTTTGAAACCCGGCCTTCGGGTAATGCCGTTGATCTGGAGGGGGAGATGCTCAAGATGAGCAATAACCAGATCGCCTTCCAGACCGCCGCTAATCTGTATCAACGCGGGCTTGGCTCGATCAAGCTTGCGCTCGGCAAACGGGCCTGAAGGAGCAACCGATGGATCTGATCAAATCGCTGGCGACTGCCGCTTCTGGCTTACGGGCCCAAGCGGGACGCATGCGCATTATCTCCGAGAATATTGCCAATGCCGACACGACCCCCGCCCGGCCAGGGGAGGACCCCTATCGGCGTAAAGTGACGACCTTCAAAAACGCCTTGGACCAAGAAACCGGGGCGCAAGTTGTGCAGTTAGGGCAGGTCAAGAAAGACAAAACTGCTTTTGAAATGCGGTATGAGCCCAGCCATCCGCTGGCAGATTCCCGCGGCATGATCAAGAAGCCGAACGTCAACACCATTATCGAAAATATCGATATGCGCGAAGCCCAGCGTTCGTATGAAGCCAATCTCAATGTCATTTCCACGACCCGCCGGATGTTGGCCAGAACGCTCGACATCTTGCGCGCGTGAGCCGCCCCTTGAAGGATAATCCCATGAAAACCGCCCTCCCGACCGCCTATGCCGCCAATGCCTATGCGCTCGCGCAAAAGATGAACGCGCCCAACATGATCAACGTTGCGCGCCCGGCCGCCGGTACGGAAAGCTTTGCCGATATTTTGAGCGCAACGGTGCAACATACGGCTGAAACCGGCAAACGCGCCGATGCTTTGGCGATGCGCCAGGCAACCGGCCAACCCAATGATCTGGTTGATGTTGTGACCGCCGTTGCGGAAAGCGAATCGGCACTCGAAACCTTGGTTGCCGTGCGCGACCGGGTAATCGCCGCCTATGAGGAAATCATGCGGATGCCGATCTGATGGAAGGGCTGGCGCTGATCGAAATCGCGCGCGATGCGATCATCACGTTCTTCAAGGTCGGCATGCCGGTCATGGTGATCGGCCTGCTGGTGGGGGTTATTGTCTCTCTGTTTCAGGCGCTTACCCAAATTCAGGAACAAACCCTGGTTTATGTCCCCAAGGTTGCCGCCGTTTTCGGCGGTTTGTTTTTATTGCTCCCTTTTATGGCCGATGCCCTTGGCGCTTATATGACCCGTATTGCCGGAAGGATTATCAGCGGCGTTTAAGAGCCTTGTTTGCGCCATGAATTCCGCTTATGCGCAGGGCATACCTAATCTCCGGCTCCAAGCATGGGGCGAAACCAGAGAACCGCATGAGCTTCCAGCGCGCAAGAATTCGCCCCTCAAGAACTCGCCCTTCAAAAGCGCACTCCTTGAGCCTTTTCCTTGCCAATCTTTGGGCAAAAACAGCTCTTTTTGCACACATAACGCGGCCCCAACAACCTTGGCGCGGGGTATCCCTTGTTTTGGCAATCCTTTGGGCGATAAGCGGCCTGCCTACAAATCCCGGTAGCGCCCTTGCCCAGAGCGCACCGCCAATTCCTCGCAGCCACGCTGTCACGCCCCAAGCCCCAAACCCGGCCCAGAATACCGCGCCCGAAGCGCCGCCAAGTTTGGATAAAATCAACGCCTATCTCAATTCCATCCGGGCATTGCAGGCTGATTTTATGCAGTATTCGCCCAATGGTCGGGCTTATCCGGGCTATTTGACCGTGATGCGCCCTGGCAAGATGCGGTTTGATTATCACCCCCCGGCCACGCTGGAAGTGGTATCCGACGGGCGCAATGTCGCTGTGCGGGATCGCAAGCTCAACACGCAGGATATTTATCCCGTTTCGCAAACCCCGCTCAAATTCCTGCTTCAACCCAAAATCGATGTCGCGCGCGATACCCGCGTGATCGATCTCCAGCGCGCCGGGGCAGATATTCACCTCACCTTGCAAGACCAAAGCACCTTTGGCGGCACCTCGGTGATTGAACTGACCTTTAGCGCCGACACCTACACCTTGAAGGAATGGACCGTCACCGATGCGCAAGGGGGCGCCACGCGCGTGGTGCTCACCAACCCGGATACAAACATCAAGCCTGATCCGAATGTGTTCTCCATTCTGGCTACCCGCAGCGATAGCGGCAATTGAACGCGTTTGCCTATAGCGCCCGGTCTTCCCAATATACCGATTTCAACGCAAATCAGGCTGCGGATCGGCGCTAAATATTGCTCCCTGATCTCCGCTTGGGCTGTGGCGGTTTCGCAACACCCCGCTCAACTTCCTTGCCTGCCCGAATATTGGCCGTTTTTGCCGTTTTTGCGCCATAAAGTCGATGTTTGTGGCAAGACGTTAAGCATGCCGTTAAAATCTTGTTCAACACGATTGAGCGGAAACACCCCTTGTGGCAAGCCGGTTTGGTAAATACGCTTGCAAGAGTTTTAACCTTCGGGTGGCGTTCCCCAAAGCGCCCCCAATCCGGCCAGAGGGAACAAGAATGAGCCACCGCATCTATGACAAGAAACGCCTGCCAAGCCGCCACGTGACCGAAGGGCCGGAGCGCGCGCCCCATCGCTCGTATCTTTATGCCATGGGCCTCACCCGTGAACAGATGCATCAACCCCTGGTCGGGGTTGCCTCTTGCTGGAACGAAGCCGCGCCGTGCAATATCTCGCTGATGCGCCAGGCCGCTGTGGTCAAAAAAGGCGTTGCCTCTGCGGGCGGCACCCCGCGTGAATTTTGTACTATCACCGTAACCGACGGAATCGCCATGGGGCACCATGGCATGAAGGCCTCGCTGGTCAGCCGGGATGTCATTACCGATTCCGTGGAACTCACCATGCGCGGCCATTGCTATGACGCGCTGGTTGGGCTGGCAGGGTGCGATAAATCCCTCCCCGGCATGATGATGGCCATGGTGCGGCTCAATGTGCCCTCTATCTTCATTTATGGCGGCTCGATTTTACCGGGTACGTTCAAGGGCAAACCAGTGACCGTGCAAGATGTGTTCGAGGCGGTGGGCAAACACTCGGTCGGCGCGATGAGCGATGCTGACCTTGAAGAGCTTGAAGCCGTGGCATGCCCATCGGCCGGGGCGTGCGGCGCGCAATTCACCGCCAATACCATGGCGACGGTATCGGAGGCGATTGGCCTTGCCTTGCCCTATTCGGCGGGCGCACCCGCGCCTTACGAAATGCGCGACCAGTTTTGTATGACCGCCGGTGAAATGATCATGGAGCTGATCGCCAAAAACATCCGCCCGCGCGATATTGTTACCCGCAAAGCCCTTGAAAACGCGGCAACCGTGGTGGCCGCTTCGGGTGGGTCCACCAATGCCGCCTTGCATCTGCCCGCGATCGCCCATGAATGCGGGATCGCGTTTGACCTGTTTGACGTGGCGGAAATTTTCAAGAAAACGCCCTATATCGCCGATCTCAAACCGGGCGGCAAATACGTCGCCAAGGATATGTTCGAGGTTGGCGGCATCCCGCTGATGATGAAAACCTTGCTCGATCACGGCTATATGCACGGCGATTGCCTCACCGTAACCGGGCGCACCATGGCCGAGAACCTCGCCAAAGTGCAATGGAACGATGAGCAGGATGTGGTTTATCCCGCCAATCGCCCCATCACCAAAACCGGCGGTGTTGTCGGGCTCAAGGGCAATCTTGCGCCCGATGGCGCCATCGTCAAGGTGGCGGGTATGGGACAAGACAAACTGATCTTTGCCGGCCCTGCGCGCTGTTTTGACAGCGAGGAAGCCTGTTTTGAGGCGGTTAAACACCGCCAATACAAGGAAGGCGAAGTGCTGGTCATCCGCTATGAGGGCCCCAAAGGCGGCCCCGGCATGCGCGAAATGCTCGCCACCACCGCGGCCCTTTACGGCCAGGGCATGGGCGACAAGGTTGCCTTGATCACCGATGGCCGGTTTTCGGGCGCAACGCGCGGGTTCTGTGTCGGGCATGTCGGGCCGGAAGCGGCGGTGGGCGGCCCGATCGCGCTGCTGCGCGATGGCGACATCATCGAGCTGGATGCGATCGCCGGAACGCTCAATGTTCGCTTGAGCGATGCGGAACTTGCCGAGCGCCGCAAGGCCTGGACCCCGCGTGAGACCGATTTTGCCTCTGGCGCGATCTGGAAATACGCCCAAACCGTTGGCTCTGCCCGCGAGGGCGCGGTGACGCATCCGGGCGCCAAAGCCGAGAAACATGTCTATGCCGATCTTTAATCCTTTGTTTCCAAGGGCGTATTTAGGCGCTTTAGCCGGGGTTGTGCTGTGCACGATCCCTGCCAACATGCCTGCACGCGCCCTGGACATCAAGGAAGACCTGCCCAAACATGCCAATGGCCCCGGCAATGCGCCTTTTCCCTCGGTCGGGGAATCGCTCAAAGCCGGGCTCAAAGCGCTTTCCGCAGGGGAGAGTGACAAGGCGGTTGGCCATTTTAACTACGCCGCCCAAGGCGGTAATATCGCTGCGCAATGGAAACTGGCCCGCATGTATGCAGCCGGTGAAGGCGTGCCGCGCAGCGATCTCAAAGCCTACCAACATTATCGTACCATCGTTGAAAAGCGCGGCGAAGACGGGCTCGATACCCCAACCCAAAGCCGCATGGTCGCGGAAGCTTTTGTCGCGCTCGGGCAATATCATCTGGTTGGCATTGCCGACAGCCCGGTGCGACGGGATACCGCACGGGCCGGGGAATTTTTTCATTATGCGGCCGCCTTCTACAACCACCCGGAAGCCCAATACCAATTGGGCCTGTTGCTGGTGACCGGCATAGGGCGTGCACCCAACCCGCATCAGGCTGCGCGCTGGTTCTATATGGCCGCCGAACAGGGGCAAGTGCAGGCACAAGCGCGGCTGGGGCACTTATTGTTCAATGGCGAAGGCGTGCCCAAGCAGATACCGCGTGGCCTGATGCTGCTGGATCTGGCAACCCGCCGGGCAGACAGCACCCAAGACGCCTGGATCGGCGAATTATATCAAAACGCGCTCACTCTGGCGACCGACGATGAAAAAGCCCTCGCTGAGGCCATGGCCCGCAAACATGCCCGCCATCAGCGCCTGCGCCGACAACGCGACGACGAATAATACCGACGGCGCATGGTAAATGCGCAGCGAACTTTACCGCAAAATGCACCTTATACCAAAGAGTCCTTCTCAAGGACCTTTGGTGCGAGTGCCGAAACAGCAGACAACAGAGCCAGCTCGGGAACACCCGATTAAGACGTGACCTTGAGACATGACCTAGAGCGTTTCCAGCGATGGTTGAATCGCTTGAAACGCTCTATCTCTTTGTTTTAACGTAATTCCGGACGCGAAACCGGTTCCAACGATCGCTGGAATTGCTCTAGAGACATGACCTTGCGCCGTATACGGCGAGTGCCGCAGGCGCAAATATCTGGTGTTTCAGGCGTGTTTGTCGAGTTTGGCGCGTGGATCCTTCTCAGGGGCATTCGGGCTTTCCGCCTGGCGGGGTGGTCCCCCTTTGGATACCCCGACCATTGTGGGGCGCAAAACCCGCTCGCCGATGGTGTAACCCGCCTGCAAGACTTGCAAGACCGTACCATTGGGGTGGGTTTCTTCCGGGATTTCAAACATCGCCTGATCGAGATTGGGGTCGAATCGCTCACCAACGGGGGCTCGCTTGCGCACATTGTGTTTTTCGAGCGCCTTGAGCAATTCGCGTTCGGTCAGCTCCACCCCTTCCACCATCGCCTTCATGGCGGGCGAGAGGGTTTCATCGGTGGGTAAAGCTTCGAGCGCGCGGCGTAAATTATCGGCGGAATCGATCATATCTCCAGCAAAGCGGGTGACCGCATAGACCCGCTGATCCTGCACTTCGCGTTCGGTCCGGCGGCGCAGATTTTCCATATCGGCAAGGGCGCGCAAAAGGCGGTCCTTCAGGTCGGCATTGTCGCGGGTAAGGATCTCGAT
>CAZGKS010000058.1:7266-10243 GCA_964526275.1 uncultured Methylobacterium sp.
CTTTGCGCAATGGGCGCCAAAAGGGGGGCCCTCCTGGGGGCATTTGGGGGGGTAATGTACCTGGAGGGGTTTTCCCCCGGGGGGGGGCTTTTGGGGGGCGGGAGTTAGGGTATCATCGCTCATCGGGGATCCTATCGGGTTATCCTACAGGGGATATTGGCAATCGGGGTGTAAAATCAAGGGGCGTGGTGTTTTTAGGGCTTTATTTTTGTGCTCAAGGCCTATGCTGCGCTTTTTTGGGGCGCCGTGTTCGGGCGTTTGCCGATGCAAGGCCGCCGTGGCCGCAAAATGGGGGCTTATGCGGAAGATTTACACAAATTAACGTCATATTAACCATAACCTAGGCAAAAATTGCCGGTTACAGGTGTCCTGCGAGCGTGGTTGCGGCCTGTTTTGTCGCGTATGCGCTTTTTGTTCAAGCCTGTTGTTCGATCGCAGCCTGCCTATGGAGCGAGAATGTCCCTTTCCGTTTCCGAACCCAAACCCGTTGCTGTAACGGCTGGTGCGGCCCTGGCGGGCCATGCCTCCGGCAAGGGCACGAACGCTACAAGCGCTCCGGTTGTCGGAAAGGTGTCTGCGTCCGACGCGTTTATGGCCGCGATGCCCTCCCGCCAAACCTGGCTGGATCTGCTTAAACGGGGCGATTTGGCGCTGGCGATCGGCGTTTTGATCATTTTGGTGGTTATGGTCGTGCCTTTGCCGGCCATGGTGCTTGATCTGCTGCTCGCGGTGTCGATTATCTTGTCGGTGCTGATTTTAATGACCGCCTTGTTCAGCGCGGCGCCGCTGGAATTTTCCTCGTTCCCGACCGTGCTGCTCATTGCAACCATGTTGCGGCTGGCGCTTAATCTGGCCTCTACCCGTCTGATCTTGCAGCATGGCCATACGGGTACGGGCGCGGCCGGGCATGTGATCGAAGCGTTCGGCAATTTCGTGATGGGCGGAAATTTTGTTATCGGTTTGATTGTGTTCATTATTTTGATCATCGTCAATTTTGTGGTGATCACCAAGGGGTCCGGGCGTATCGCCGAGGTTGCGGCACGCTTTTCGCTCGATGCCATGCCCGGCAAGCAAATGGCGATCGATGCGGATCTTTCGGCTGGGCTCATTGATCAAGACGAGGCCAAAACGCGGCGCAAGGCGCTTGAATCAGAAAGTGCGTTTTTCGGCGCGATGGATGGCGCTTCCAAATTTGTGCGCGGGGATGCGATTGCCGGGATTTTGATCACCATGATCAATATTATCGGCGGCATTATTATCGGTGTTGCCCAGAACGGCATGCCGTTTGCCGCAGCCGGGCGGACCTATACCCTGCTGACGGTTGGCGATGGGTTGGTAACGCAAATCCCGGCCTTGATTGTCTCCACCGCGGCGGGGTTGCTCGTTTCCAAAGCCGGTCTTACCGGCACGGCCGATAAGGCTTTGTCCAAACAGCTTGCCGGATCCTCCAAAGCCCTTACCTTGTCGGCGATTGTCATGGCGATTATCGGCATGCTGCCCGGTATGCCGGCCGTGCCGTTTCTAGCGCTTGCGACGGGGGCGGCGGTGATTGCCTACCGGCTTCATCTGGCAGAAGAAAAAGCCAATACCGAACAGCGGGCGCAAGACATTCTGGAGCGCGCCAGCACGGCCTCCAAAGCCGAGGATACCCCGGTACAAGAAGCGTTGCGGCTCGATGAAATCCGCATCGAGATCGGCTATGCGCTGCTGCCGCTGGTGCAGGGAGACCATGGCGAGGATCGCATTACCGACCAGATCAAGGCGCTGCGGCGCGCGCTGGCCGGGGAGATGGGGTTTGTGCTCCCCTCGGTGCGGCTGGTAGATAATGTGCAGCTCGAAGCCAACCAATACGTGATCAAGATGAAGGAGATCGATGCCGGTAGCGGGATCGTTTTCCCCGGACAAGTGATGGCAATGGACCCAGCCGGGGGGCAGGTGCAATTGCCCGGGGCGCATTTGCTCGAACCAACCTTTGGTTTGCCTGCAACCTGGATTGACGATTCCTTGCGCGATGAAGCGCAGTTGCGGGGCTATACCGTGGTGGATCCGGCTACCGTGATCGCGACGCATCTGACCGAACTGGTCAAAGGCAATATGGCGGAATTGCTTTCCTTTGTGGAAGTCCAGAAATTGCTCAAAGAATTGCCCAAAGCGCATCAAGATTTGCTCAAAGAAATATCGCCGAGCCAGATCGCAACCACCGGTATCCAGCGTGTGTTGCAATTGCTGCTGTCAGAACGGGTTTCCATCCGCGATCTGGGGACTATTCTGGAGGCGATTGCCGAAATCGCCGGTGCGGTGCGTGATCCACGGTTGATTGTCGAGCATATCCGCTCCCGCCTTGGGCGCCAGCTTTGTGCGCAACATAGCGGGCCGGGGGGGCAATTGGCGTTGCTCTCGCTCTCGCCACAATGGGAGGAGGCGTTCAGCACCTCGCTGATCGGGGATGGCGAGATGAAGCATCTGGCCATGGCGCCGTCCAAACTCCATGATTTTGTGATCGCGCTGCGGGACAAGTTCGAGGAAGCCGCGCGGATGGGCGAAATGCCGGTTCTGGTGACTTCCAATGCGGTGCGGCCCTATGTCCGGCTGATTGTCGAGCGCTTCCGCCCGCAAACGGCGGTGCTGGCGCAGGGGGAAATTCATGCCTCCTCCCGGCTCAAAACCGTGGGGGCCGTGTGACCCGGAACGAAAGCGGGAGCAAAACAGATCCCATTGGGGCGGGTTTTTCTTGAGATGCGGCTTTGTGCTGCCCCCTCTCGATGTGGGGACGGCGTTGAGGGGCTGGACATTTTGCGCGAGCCATGCGAGAAGGTGGTTCCGTTAATGTGCCCGAGGGCCTTTTTTCAGCCATGCTGACTGTTGAATTATTTGTTGTTCTGGCGCTTACGCTGGTGAACGGCTTCTTTTCCATGGCGGAAATGGCGGTGGTGTCGGCGCGTCGGCGATCGCGGATCTCATGCAGCTGCTGACCACG
>CAZGKS010000059.1:0-10224 GCA_964526275.1 uncultured Methylobacterium sp.
GAGCACTCCCTCGGAACACTGCGGTGCGAGGGTCGGCCCGTCCGTCGTGGCGAACTCGTTCGTGAACGGCGTCACGCCAAGGCCGATGGGGGTCGCCGTCGCACAGGCATCGTTGGCGGGCGCTCCCACGCACGCCGGCTCGCAGAGGACAGGGCGCATCTCCTCAATGGTCCGGACCGATGGGGGAGGCAGCTCCCCGTCCCATCCAAGCATCAGATCATCATTCTACTTGAAAGTAAATAATACAAGGGCGCGAAGTCCGGGACCTTAAAAAGGTACTCGATCACACATCAGAAGCGCCGGATATCTTCCATCGCGGCGATATCCATCATGCCCTTCATGAGTTCGAAGGCATTGAGCGGGCCGCCAAAACCGGCTTCGGCATCAGCGATGATGGGGGCGAGCCAATAGGTGCTTTTGTCGCCTTCCAGATGGGCGATCTGATCGGCGCGGCGCAAGGTGTTGTTGATGCGGCGCACGACATCGGGCACGGAAGAAGCGGGATAGAGGGATTGATCCGGGTACATCTGGCCGGCATTGTTGGCATCTGCGGCCACCTGCCAACCGGAGAGGTAAATCGCCTCCAGACCGGCCTTGACCTGCTGCATGGCTTGGTTGCCGGTCAAGGCGCCGAGCGTGCGCACGAACGGACGTTCGGCGAGCAGGTGCCGCAACCGTGCGGCGCCAAGCTTGGCCAAAGTATATTCGATCCGCACCGAACCGGAGAGTTTTTCAACATCGGCGGGCGAATAATCGCGCTGGTTTTTCGGCTGATAGGGGGCAACTTTCGTGGCCATGTCGGCTCCTTCCACAAAACGCCGCAACCTGCTTTACAAACGGGGCTGCTGGCAAAAAAGAAAAATGAGCATTGGCTGCATACCCTTGGAAGGGCCGCAACCAATGCTCCTGAGGCGGAAACCTTGCTATGGCGCGCTGCAAAGGGGGGGATGAGCGCGCCAGATCTGCAAAGCTTCTTGAGGTTTTCTTGCGCTGTTTTGTTCGCGCATGCAATAAAAACCATGCTGCAAGTGCGAAAGGACGCAAAAAAATTACAATATTTAAAAAGAATAATTGAAAATTGTAAATTTTTGTAACATCAATAGAAGGCTGCATGCTTCTGCTTTTCGTCCAAGCGACAGGATACAGGGTTGGGCGGCATATGGGGGTATTCGAGGGGTATTTGGCTTTCTGGCGCGCCTGATTTTTGGCGCAAGATCTGCCGGATAGCCATTATATCCTGAAAGTTTAGAGCAATTCCAGCGATCGTTGGAACCGGTTTCGCGTCCGGAATTGCGTTAGAACAAAGAGATAGAGCGTTTTCGGCGATTCAACCATCGCTGGAAACGCGCTAGGGTGGGGGACAGGGCATGAAAGCATTGCGCATTGGCGGAAAATTGCGGCGCATGCGGCAGGAGAGCCATTTAAGCCAGGCCCAGATGGCGGCGGAGCTGGGGATTTCCGCCTCCTATCTCAACCTCATTGAGAGCAACCAGCGCCCGGTGACGGTGAATGTGCTCCTCAAACTGGCCGAAAAATTTCGCATTGACCTCACCAGCCTTGGCGGGGATGCGGATGAGCGGCTGCAAACGGATCTGCTGGAGGCGCTTTCGGACCCGATTTTCGATTCGTCCGATGTCAAGCAAAGCGATGTCAAGGAATTGGTGAACAACCTGCCCGCGATGGGGCAGGCCTTCGTGACCCTGTATCAGGCGTTCCGACGCTCCGGTGGTTCGGATGGCAGCTTGCGCAACGAGGCCGATAACGAGGCCGCCACCAGCCCGATGCCCAATGAGGAGGTGAACGATTTCTTCCAGAAGCGGCGCAACCATTTCGCCCATCTTGAAGAAGCCGCCGAACAGCTCTGGCACGAGCATGCTCTGGCCATCCCCACCTTGCAACACGACCTTATCCGCGTCCTCAATACCCGCTTTGCGGTCGATGTCGAGGTAAGCCCGACGCATGAAATGAACGGGCTGCTGCGGCTTTATCACCCCTATACGCGGCGGTTGCAGCTTTCGGAATTGCTGCCCTTGCCCAGCCGCACCTTTCAGATTGCGCATCAGATCGCGTTTTTGGGGTTCCGGCGCGAGATCGAGCAGGGGGTGTCGGGCGGCAAGTTCTCCTCCCCGGAGGCAGATGCGCTGGCCGCTTCCGCGCTCGCCAATTATTTCGCCGCCGCCGTGATGAGCCCCTATGGCCGGTTTCTCGATGCCGCGCAAAAAACGCGCTACGAGGTTACGACCTTGCAAAACAGGTTCGGGCTTTCGTTCGAGCAAGTTTGCCATCGGCTCACCACCTTGCAACGGCCAGGACACGAGGGGATTCCGTTTCATCTTATCCGTGTGGATATTGCCGGGAATATCTCCAAGCGGTTTTCGCTCTCCGGTATCCATATTGCGCGCTTCGGGGCGGCGTGCCCGCGCTGGAATGTCTATGATGCATTCGCAACCCCTGGCATGATCCGCGTGCAGGTGAGCAAAATGCCCGATGGCGCGGCGTTTTTCTGCATTGCCCGCACCACCGACCCAGCCGGGCGCACACCGTTGCGCGGTGGCTTGCCCCAGCGCGCGGGCACGCTGGCGATCGGGCTCGGTACCGGGCTGCACCATGCGCGCGAGCTGGTCTATGCGGATGGCCTCAATCTCGAAGATCCGCAAATCATCACGCCGATCGGGGTTTCGTGTCGCACCTGCCCACGCAAGGATTGCGCCGACCGCGCCATGCCCGCTTTGGCGCAAAAACTGGTGATCGACGAAAACCGCCGCGGGTTTTCCGCCTACCCCCCCCCCGCGCGGGGGGCCGGATCGGGCCAATTCCTGACCGCGCCAGCTCCACACTTACTGGCACGTGATCGGAGGGGCGATCCCAATTGCGGCTGTCACGGAAGATACTGGCGGATTGCAGCGCGGGGATAAGCGCCGGGCTTAGCCAGATATGATCGAGCCTGCGGCCTTTATTGGCTTTTTCCCAATCGGTCGAGCGATAGCTCCACCACGAATAGAGCTTTTGCGGCTCGGGGTGCGCCAAACGGGCGGCATCGCCCCAATGGCCGGTGGCCAAAATATCTTGCAGCGTTTGCGTTTCCACCGGGGTGTGGCTAACCACATCGAGGAGCTGTTTGTGGCTCCAGACATCGTGTTCGAGCGGGGCGATATTGAGATCGCCCACCAGCACGGCGCGCGGCTCCTGGGCGCGGATATACGCGCTTAGCGCGTTTAATTCCGTCAGAAACGCGAGTTTATGGGCAAATTTCGGGTTGGTTTCGGGGTCGGCGATATCGCCCCCGGCGGGCACATAGACATTATGCAAGGTGAAGGCGGCGGGGCCATTCCCCACCGTAACGGCCAGATGGCGGGCATCCTGCCGGGTGCAAAAATCGCGCCGCTCCAGCGCTGTGATGGGCAGACGCGAGAGGATGGCGACGCCATTATAGCCCTTGATGCCGCAAATGGCGCGGTGGCTATAGCCCGCTTTTTCAAAGGCGGCATGGGGGAAATGGTCGTCGGGGCATTTGGTTTCCTGCAGGCACAGCACATCGGGCGCCTCTGTATGCAGGAAACGCAGCACCTGATCGAGCCGCAGGCGCACCGAATTGATATTCCAGGTTGTCAGCTTCATGCCTTGTTATCGCGCTGGCGGGGCGGGAAGACAAGCCCGATTGCGCGCGATTGCGGGTTTTCCCCAAGCGCTGGCGGGGGGCCGGGGGTGCGGGCTGCACGCCAAAACGCCGCTTGGGGCAATGACCCAGCGGGGACAAGGCAGTCAGGCGGTGCGGGGCACGGCCAGCCAACCGGGCGGGCACGTGCGGGGAATTTGGGTGGTAGACCGGCAGACCGCCGGCGGGCTGGGGACGGGCCCCGCACCGTCTTGTTTCGTATCAACCCGGACGGCTCGATTAGGCGGGCACGCGACCTGTGGCTTAAGCAGGATCGCCATCGGATGGGCAGGGGCGTTTCCGTTTATGGGCGGTGCGAAGGCCCATAAACGGCATGGACGGCGCGAAAAATCCACGCGTTCCATTGCCCGAAACAAGGCCGCCCCGCTGGCCCCGCCCTCGCGCGACGGGGGGCGCCTGACCGGGCGACAGGAGGAGTATAGACGGCGCTGGCGGCGCGGGGATTAAAACCGCAGGGCGTTATAAACACGCGCAAAAAGGCCGGATATTGCCGCCCGGCAGGGACGGCCCGCCCCGCGCGCGCTGCTTGCCGCCCAGCACAGGCGGCGCATGGCGTGTTCGGACGGGGTGCCCCACGCCGATGCTCCGCTGAAGGCGCGGTGTGGTTGCTATACTTATTTATTGGGAATTATCTCTTTGATGCAATTAACGATAACTGCGGAAGTAATGCGGTCCTATCTCAACCCATAAGGTTCTGGCTGCTTTCTGGCTCGCCTCTTCCCATTCCTGTTCAATAAAAGATAGTCCGTGTTCAATGCGTTTTGGGGCAAGGACACCATTACAATTCACAAACAGTAAGTGGAGCTTTGAATATTTTCCGCCTTTATCGGTGTTCCCGAATCGTTTTGCCATCTGCTTCATGTCTCTATCTACGGCAATAAGGATCGCATTATTTAAGATAGCAGTAGCGGCAACAAGATCATCCTTCGCGCCTGAACTTAAAACATCTCCGTGATAAATAACTTTATGGCTAGACTTGGCGAATGGTTCGCCAGCGAGAACTGGTGCGCCCTCGTCCAACAAAACACAAATGGGGTTACGTTTGCCTCTCAAGCCGCGATTCTGTAGTTTATGGCTGCGGTAATATCTTCCGAAGCGAGTGAGGGGTATTGCTCAATTATTTGCTCAATCGAGAAACCAGCCTCGTGAAATTCTTGAATCGTGCGCACGCTAATCCGAGTGCCCGCAACAACTGGCTTCTTTGCGCCGAACTTGCGGTCATCTATGCGCCCGCGGGAAGACTCATCACGCTGGCGCATGGCTCGAACAGCGTCAGATACATTGCTAACAACAACCCGGAGCGGAATTTGCAGCACGCCTTGACCGTTCTCACCGTCCTCTTTTCCGCCCGTATTGGGATTTTCAAACACAACCCTCCTGCCAAGGACGTAGAGCGTCGTTTTTGCCCAAACATCATCCCCCATATAGGACAGGTTTTTTTTGACGCCCCTCAGGTGCTGTAGAGAAATCTTTGCGTCCTTGCGAAGGGAGTTCAGAACACGCAGGCAAACGATATCGCGGAATGAATACAGCTTCGCATCGTCTCCAATGGCTTCCGACAGGTCAATGCTGGGCACAAAGAAACCATCACCAGCCCAACTGCGAAGCTGCCGTTGGGTAATGCAAGAAAGCCGCGACGCCTGGTCTGTGGTGAAGGCGGCAATCACTGTATTAGCGGTGCAATTGGTCATAATGTATCCTAGCGCGAGATTAAGCTCGGAGGAAGTAGGAAATATGTTCAGTGGATGATTTGTCGATTACCCTTTCGGAAGCCTTCAGATCGGGCCGATTGCAGGATTTCATCGCTCAAGAGGAAGCGCGGGGCTGGGGTGGCGCCGCGCCAGCGGGTGTTATTTGCTTGCGCGGGCGATCGCTTCCACAATCAGCCTGCGGGCCTGTTCGGCATTGCCCCACCCGAGCAACTTTACCCATTTGCCCGGCTCCAGATCTTTGTAATGCAAAAAGAAATGCTCGATCTGTTTAAGGGTTATGTCCGGGAGCTGGGTATATTCCTCGGTGGAAGCATAGCGCTGGGTGAGTTTGGGGCTGGGCACCGCGATGATTTTCTCGTCGCCGCCGCCGTCATCTTCCATCAGCAGAACCCCGATGGGGCGGACATTGATCACTGCGCCGGGGATGATCGGCCGGGTGTTGGCAACCAACACATCGATCGGGTCGCCGTCATCGGACAAGGTGTGCGGCACGAAGCCGTAATTGCCCGGATAGCGCATGGGGGTGTATAAAAAGCGGTCCACAACCAGGGTGCCCGCCTCCTTGTCCATCTCGTACTTGATCGGCTCGCCGCCAATGGGCACCTCGACGATCACGTTGATATCGTGCGGGGGGTTCTTGCCGATCGAAATGGCGTCGATGCGCATGGGGCTCTCCGGAAAAGGCTGATGTCGTGGCAGGAAGCTCTAGCCCGGTTGGCGCTGTGGCTCAAGGTCGACCTTCGCCCCATAGCCCGCTGGCCGGGGAAGATTTGGGAATAATCCCCGGTATCAAGGGGGAATTGCAACGGTGTTGCCGCGTGATCAGGCGGGAGAATGGGCCGGGATGGCTTGATTTGGCCATGATCGATGCTTATACGGTGGAAGAGTGCTTGCCTGTCTGTTTCTTCTTTTTGCCGGGGTTGCTGATGAAAGTTCCGTTTTTTCTCTCCGGATGCGTGGCTCTGGGGATGCTGGCCGCAAGCACGCCAGCCTTCGCGCAAGCCAAACAGGCGCCTGCAACCGCCGCCAAAACGGCTACCAATGCCGCCGGACAGGCGCTGCTGATCGGCACTTTCGGGGATTGGAAAGCCCTGACCAGCGGCAAAGACCGGCAAAAGGTGTGTTACGTGATGGGCCAGCCCAAGGAGCGGCTGCCCGATACGCTCAAACGCGACCCGGCGTATCTGTTTATCTCCAACCGTCCGGCGGATCAGGTGCGCGGCGAGGTGGCGTTCCAGCTTGGGTTTGGCACCAAGAAAGACGGGCCGGGCGTGTTGCAGGTGGGCACCAGCCGGTTCGCGATTTTTGGCACCGGGGGCGAGAATGCCTTTTTGAAGGAGCCCGCGCAGGAGGGGCAACTGGTCGAAGCGCTTAAAAAAGCCAGCGCGATGAGTATCGAGATGGCTTCCGCGCGCGGGAACAAAACCACCGATAAATATGTCCTCACCGGGCTGGCAAAGGCGCTCGAAGCGATCGCCAAGGAATGTCCGTGAGCACGAATGCGCAGGCGGGGCTTGCGCAAGCAGGCGGCATTGCGGGCGGAACTGCGGGGGAGGCGGCAAAGGCTGCCGGATTTGAAGCGGCGCAGCTTGCCGGTTCGGGCGATGCGCACAGCATTTTGGGCGCGCAGGCCGCGCCGGATGCGCGCACCAGCCTGGTTGGGTTGACCCGCGCGCAGCTTGCCGGGGTTATGGCGCAGATTGGCGTGCCGGAGCGGGAAATCCGCATGCGGGTGGGGCAGATCTGGCACTGGCTTTATGTGCGCGGCGCGCAGGATTTTGCGGATATGACCAATGTCTCGCGCGCGCTGCATGCGCGTTTGGGGCAGGATTTTTCGCTGGCGCGGCCGGAAATCGTGCGTGAGCAGATCTCGCGCGATGGCACGCGTAAATGGGTTCTGCGCATGCCCGCCAAAGGGCCGCACGATCGCGGGGCGGAAGTGGAATGCGTGTATATCCCGGAGACAGATCGCGGGACCTTATGCGTTTCGAGCCAGGTTGGCTGCACGCTCAACTGCTCGTTTTGCCACACCGGCACCCAGAAGCTGGTGCGCAATCTTGATGCGGCGGAAATTGTGGCGCAGGTGGTGGTGGCGCGCGACCGGCTGGGGGATTACCCTGGCAAATTTTCTCCCGAAGGGGCCTTTGTGCCGCAAGATGGCGGGCGGTTTATCTCCAATATCGTGTTTATGGGCATGGGCGAACCCTTATATGCTTATGAGAGCGTGCGCGATGCCATTGGCGTGCTTGTGGATCCCGAAGGGCTGCAACTCTCCAAACGCCGGGTGACGGTCTCAACCTCTGGCGTGGTGCCGGAAATCGCCCGCCTTGGCGCCGATACCGGTACGATGCTGGCGATCTCGCTGCATGCCACGCGCGATGATCTGCGCAACGAACTGGTGCCGATCAACAAGAAATACCCGCTCGCCGAGTTGCTGGAAGCGTGCCGCACCTATCCGGGGGTGTCGAATGCGCGGCGGATCACGTTTGAATATGTGATGCTCAAGGGGGTTAATGATCAGCTGGCCGAAGCGCGCGCGCTTGTGCGGTTGCTGCGGGGTATCCCGGCGAAAATCAACCTCATTCCGTTCAATCCTTGGCCGGGCACGCGCTATGAATGCTCGGATTGGGCGCAGATCGAGCAGTTTTCAGAGGTGATTTTTCAGGCGGGCTATGCCTCGCCTATCCGCACGCCGCGCGGGCGGGATATTCTGGCCGCCTGTGGACAACTCAAAAGCGATACCGAGAAAATGCGCGCGCGGGCGCGGTTGATGCTGGAAGAACAGTTGGCACTGGGGGCGGAATAGCTTCAGGGCGTTCTGGCAAAAGCCGGGTTTTGAGGCGTTCTTTGTACGAAGGAGCGCGCCTTTGGCCTTATAGGGCGCGTTTGGCGCGTTTTCTTTTGATGAAAACGGCAATCATACCAATGCCTTTGGTGCTGCGCATAAGGGCCTTGAAGCGAACGAAACTATCTTATTTTATCGCGGGATAAGATCGTTTCGTGGTGAAAACCAAAAAGTTATTTGCAAGGACCTTTGGTATCCTTCTGCCTGACAAGCGCGTCTTCGGGCCTGTAAAGCTTGAGGAGGCCGCGTGCAGCCAAGCGGGGACAGGCGGTTTGCTGTTTACATAGGTACTGGTTTCTTCTAGCTTCGGTACGGCATCGCTTGGGCGATTCGGGTGCAGACTTTGGCGCAAGTCTTGGTGCAGACTTTGGCGCAAATCTTGGCGCAGATTTTGCGACGTGTATAGGTTGTTGGCAAGGCCTCCCGGTGTGGCCCATTAGCGATGAGGTTAAGATGAGCAAGGAACCCGCAGAAGGCGCGATTTCGCCGGTATCGGCAGCGGCAGCGCCGGGCCCTCGATCGAGCGCACGCGGGCGTATGGCTTTGCGTTCGGATTGGGGGACCTTTGTGCTGCATTGGGCGCTGGTGATCGCGATGGTGCTGGCCATGCTCACCGGGTTTCGCCTTACCTGGGATAACGACCTGACCGGTTTTGCCCATAAAATCACCCCCATCCTGATGCAGGGGGATGTGTGGAGTATCCATTTTTATTCGGCTTGGGCCATGTTTGCGGTGGCGAGCGGCTATATTGTGTATCTCTATCGTGCGGCGCTTTTCAGCCGGAATGCCCTTTCCCGGCTTAAACTGCTGACCCTGCCCGCGCCCGCCAAGCTTAAATGGCAGAGCGTGAATATCGGCCTGCATTGGCTGTTTTATGGGTTGATGATCGTGATGATGGTCACCGGCGTGCTGCTCTATCTGGGATGGGGCGGGCTGGTGGTGTTCATCCATTCCATGGTGGCGATCGCGCTGGTGGCGTATCTGCTGCTCCATATTGCCGGGCATTTCATGCAGGGCGGATGGGCGCAGATCTTCCGGATTTTCCTGCCGGTCGCCTTGACACAAGGGCCGCTGGTACGGGCGTTTCCGTTCGCGGTCGCGTTGGCGGTCGGGGCGGCGGGAGCCATGCTCACGCTTGGGCTCGATCTTGGCACGCGCGATGAACTGACGGTGCGGCTTGTCCAGCAGGCGCCCAAACTCGACGGGGTGCTGGACGATGCCGCCTGGCAAGGCGCGCCGGTTGTGCGGGTGCGCACGCAGCAGGGGTTCAACCTGGCGGATGGCAAGGGCGAATCGCTGGTGGAAATCCGCGCGGTGCGGGATGATACCCACGCTTATTTTGCGTTCCGCTGGCAGGACCCGAGCCGCTCGCTCAAGCGGCTGCCCTTGGTCAAAAAGGCGGATGGCTGGCACATGATGCATAACGCTGCCGACACCGCCGATGAAAGCGCGTTCTATGAAGATAAATTCGCGGTGCTGTTTTCGCGCAAGGATGCGTTTGGCAATGGCGATACCACCCATATGGGGCCAAAGCCGCTGGCCGATAAACCCGGCGCGCTCAACGGGCGCGGGCTTCATTACACGCAAGATGGCTCTTACGCCGATTTGTGGCAATGGAAAGCCTCGCGCGGGGGGCTTTTGGGCAAAATGGACGATATGCATATCGGCCCGCCGCTTCCGGCCAATGAAGCGCAAGTTGCTGGGCGCGAGCGCTATTCTGCCGGGTATATCCAGGATCCGGGCAAGGCGTTTTACGTCTATAACTACCTCACCGAACCGCCGGGCGGGTATCGCGGGCCGGTAAAGCTGCGGCGTCTGCCCAAGGATCACGCGGCGATGACCGCCAAACTGGGCAAGATTGATCTTAAACTGGGGGTTTCCGACGATGAGGGTAGCCAGTGGTGGCTGCTGGAGAGCGAAACCGAACCTTATAGCCAAGCCCTTGACGATACCATTCCGGTGGGAACGGTCATGCCCTCCACGATGATCAT
>CAZGKS010000060.1:0-7777 GCA_964526275.1 uncultured Methylobacterium sp.
CCCCCCCCCCCCCCCCCCCCCCCCCCCCCCCCCCCCCCCCCCGACCCCAGCCCCCCCCCCCCCCCCCCCCCCGCCCGCTCTTGGTGTTTGTTTTCAGTTCGCAGGTATTCTTGGGTTCGCAGGTATTCTTGTTGGAGGGGCTCATGTTGAAGGGGCGCTTGCGGTTTGCCTTCCGTCTCGACTAAGGCGAAGGAGGCTTCCCCATTGGCGATCTGCAACGCGGCGCGCGCGGCTGCGAAGGATTGTTGGTGGGTATATCCGGCGGTTTCGAGTAACGCGCCGATCGTGTTCTCGCTAATGTCTTTTGGCAGGTTTGCGGAATTTGCGAGAAGACTCGCCAAGGCGGCGGGATTAGGCGTTTGCAGCACGAAGGGAGAGAGCGAGATTTCGCCCTTACCGGCTAGATGCGCGATTAAATCGGCGATCGAGCGGCCTTGGGTGGCAAATTGCACGCTAGCATCGGCCTGGGTTTTCAGCCCTGGCAGGGGTAGGGCGGAAAACTCCAGCTTGCCGTGCACCCATGCGTGTTCATCTGGTGGAGAGACGGGCGATGCTGGCGGTGTTTTTGTAGGTTGGCGCTGGGCAAAGAGGTCCCCGTTAAGCCGGGTGCCGATAAAACCGCTATCAAATTTTTCGACGGATATGGCAAAAGGCGCGAAGCGCCAGACAAAACGGGGTTCGATGAGTTTGATGTCGCCAGGAGCGTTTGGTGGGCTCTCCAGGCGGGAGCGGGCGGTTACGAGGCCTTCGCGGGCCTCTACCCAGACATCGCCGGAGAGCATGAGCGGGATGGCGGGGGAGAGCGGGGTTTGTGGCCAGGCGTCGAGAAGGCTGTTTTCGGCGCCGATCACCGGGGTGAACAAGCCGGGCAGATAGATTTGGGAGGCTTTGAGTTGGCCGGCGATTTTGCCATTTTGGGAAAAATCGAGGGATATTTCGCCGCCAATCTGCTGTCCGGCCATGCGGGCATCGAGCCCATTCAAGAGGAGTTTGAAGCGATCGGAGCGGACAAAGCCCTTGGCTTCCAGGGAATAGCCACCAAGAGAGGGGGCTTTTAGGGTGAATTTTCCATGCACGGGGCTGGCGCGAAAATAATTGAAGCTGCCCTCGCTCAAAAATTCCACACTGCCTAATCGGCCTTCCAGCGTGCCGGTGATTTCGCGCCGAGGATTGCCTTCCCCGACAAGCCGGATGCGGCCGGGCGGGCCGAGGGGGAGGGTGCCGCCAAAGAGCTGGACAAGCAAGGCGTTGCCATTGGGGTTGGTCAGGTCGGTATCAAAATAGCTTTTCAAGCCCTCCGGGGTTTGGGTGGAATGAGAATGCAGGGCGAGGGTGCTTTGCGCTAGGGTGCCGCGCGTATCGAGGGTCCAGAGGGCGTCGCCGCTTTTGGTCGAGAACGAAAATTGCCCATCGAGCTTGGCCGGGGTGAGGTACCGCGCACGGGATTCAAGGGTTTCCAGCCAGGGCATGGGCCAGAAGGCGGTGACAAGATGTGTGAGATCAGGCAGGTCGCGCGCTTCGAGCGCCAATTTGCCCGTGTATTCTTCGCCGTTACGGGCGGCGCTAAGGGTCAAACTGGCGCCGGACGGGGCGCGCAATTGCGCCTTTTCCAAGCGGAGGATGGATTCTTCGCGCGCGCCTTTGAAGGAGGCGGAGCCGATGTCGCGGCCGCTTTTGAGGATACGCCGCATTTGGGCTTCGCCCGTTATGGTGATATTTGGAATGGGGTTACGCAGATCCGGGAGTAAAAGCGGGATTAGGGGCGCTTCGAGGCTGGCAAAATCGAGATTGAAGCTTAGATGCGGTGCCGCGCGCAATCCGCCTGCCGGTGTGAAACGCAATGTACCGGTCAGCTGGTTGCTCTGGGCCACGGCTTCGAGTTGGGTGAGGGCAAAGGTTTGCCCCTCTTGCGATAAAAGGGCTTGGGCGGAGAAAGTGGGGGGCCAGTTTTCGCCAGCAGATGCGGGTTTAAGCCATGCCATCAATTGGGGAAATTGGGCGGAATGGAGCGTGATCTGCCCTGCTGCGGCGTTTGCGGTTGTATGGGGCTTGCGGGTATAGGTGAGTTCGGACTGGCCGGGCAGGGCTATCTGGGCGGCATCGAGCACGGGGGTTCCGTTTTCGAAGCGCAAGGCGGCGGTCAGGGCGCGCACAGGGGTGCTGGTGCCGATGGAGAGTTCCTGGAGTTCGAAGTTGAGTGCGCCTTCGAGGGGCAGGCCGAATTGTTGTTTGAGCGAGAAGGTGCCGCCCCCCTCCTTGCTGCGCAGGGCGGAGATTGCACGCTGGATTTCGGCATAAGGCAGGGCTGAAAGGTCAAAGCGGCGGGCTCCGAACCGGCCGTCAATGAACGGGACAGGGGTGCCGTAATCGATAAAAACTTGCCCTTCCAGCGTGAGCGGACGGGTGGTTTGCCCCAGACGCAGATTGATGGGGTCAAGTTGTGTCCGGTCTTTGAAGGCGCGGATGCGGGCACTGATCTGGAACGGGAATTGTGTGCCCTCCATGCCGCCGATCAGCGGGTTGCCATGGGCGAGCACGGCGCCATCAAAAAGGGGGAGATCGTCTTGGGCGCCAAGGCGGGCAATGCCATCGAGCGTGAAGCGCGTGCCCAGATAGGGATCATCCAAAATAGCCTTGAGGGGGGCCCGCCCGTCTTGAATGATGCCCAATTGCCCGCGCAATTCGCGCCCACGGGCAGGCTCTCGCCCTTCCAGCAGGAAGGGGCCGCGCAGCGACTCCGCGCTTAGATGCAGGGAATACGGGCCCAATTCTTCGGCATTTGCCGCTATCGGGGGCGGTCTATCCGGGTTGATTGCCTCCGGCAGGGCGGGGGAGGGGCGCAGGGTTTCCACCAACCGCAGATCTGCGATCACGACATTGTTGAGGATAACAGGCCACGGCGCCCCGCTGCCTGCCCCGCGCGGAAGGGTTGCGCCCTTGCGGATGCGCAGGGTTGCAAAGGTAGCATCGTTGATGAGGATTTTTCCGGCCAGCAGCCCAAGCGGAGAAATATCGATCACCATGGTGTGCGCTCTGGCGACGGGGGCGGCAACGGGGCCGAATTCGACCGTTTGCGCTTCCATATGCAAGGTGGGAAGCGCGTGCAGGCGCAAGGCGCCCGACAGGCGGATTTCGATGCCGGTTGCTACAGAAAGTCGTCTGGCGAGGCTATCGCGCTGGGCCTGCCAATCGATGAGCGGCGGCACGACCAGCAACGCAAGCAGTGCGAGCGCCAACAACCCGGCAAGAATGGTCAGGATGTGACGCAATACCCTTCTCCGATACGGTTAATCCTGTGTTCTGCTTATCTGAAGAATGGGCAAAGCGGAAGAAGGATATATCCGCATGAAAAGGGCATAAAAACGTCAAAATGAGGACCAGCGCATGCTGCGATAAAGTGGGTACCGGTTTATCGCGCAAAAGCATGCGAAAAGAAGAAGCGCATGCTGCGATAAAGTGGGTACCGGAAATCCTATTTTTGCGGGGGTGGGGTCAGGCGGTGTCTTCCTCGGGCAGGATTTTACCCGGATTAAGCAGGCCCAGCGGGTCGAGCGCGGTTTTGAGGGCGCGCATAACGTGGATGGCGCCTTCCCCCAATTCGCGCTCAAGGTAGCCGCGCTTGCCCTGGCCGACCCCGTGCTCGCCGGTGCAGGTGCCGTCCATATCCTGCGCGCGTTTGGTGAGGCGGGCGATGAACGCGCTCGCTTTTCCGTGCTCTTGCGTATCGGTCTCATCGATCAGCAACAGGCAGTGGAAGTTCCCGTCGCCGACATGGCCGACAATCGGGGCGACAAGGCCGGTTTGTGCAAGATCGGCCTGGGTTTGGGTGATGCATTCCGCAAGGCGGGAAATGGGCACGCAGACATCGGTTGAAATGCCCAACGTGCCCGGCTTGAGCGCGCGCGAGGCCCAATATGAATCATGCCGGGCCTGCCAGAGCTTGGTGCGCTCCTCCGGCCGGGTTGTCCAGGTGAAGGGGCCGCCGCCAAACTCGCTGGCGATTTCCGCAAAGCTTGCGGCTTGTTCGGCAACGCTGCCTTCGGAGCCATGAAACTCCAGCAGGAGGAGGGGGGCTTCCGGCAAGGTGAGTTTGGAATAGGCGTTGACCGCCTTGACCTGCAACGCATCGAGCAGTTCGATGCGGGCGACGGGGATACCGCTCTGGATGGTCAGGATAACCGCATCGGCGGCGCTTTTGACATCCGGAAAGGGGCAAATGCCGCCGCTGATCGCTTCCGGCAGGGCAGAAAGGCGCAAGGTAAGCTGCGTGAGGATGCCGAGCGTACCTTCTGACCCCACCAGCAGGCGGGTGAGGTCATAGCCCGCGCTGGTCTTGCGGGCGCGGCGGGCGGTTTTGATCACGCGGCTATCGGCCATCACGGCTTCCAGCGCCAGCACGTTTTCGCGCATGGTGCCGTAGCGGACAGCGTTGGTGCCAGAGGCGCGGGTGGCGGCCATGCCGCCCAGCGAGGCATCTGCCCCCGGATCGATGGGGAAGAACAGGCCTTCGCTTTTGAGCGCCTCGTTGAGCTGTTTGCGCGTTACCCCCGGTTCGATCACGCAATCGAAATCGGCGGCATTGACCGCCAGAATGCGATTCATGCCGCTTAAATCGAGGCTTATCCCGCCTTGCGGGGCGTTGACCTGGCCTTCAAGCGAAGAACCGGTGCCGAACGGGATGATCGGCACGCGGTATTGGCGGGCGATCTGCATCGTGGTTTGCACTTCGGCGGTGCTGTGGGCAAACACCACGCAATCGGGCGGCTGAGCGGGGAGCCAAGTGGTCTGATGCGCGTGCTGCTGGCGGATGGCTTCGCCGGTCTGGCAGCGTGGGCCGAAAGCTGCGCGCAGGGCTTCAATCGCGCGCGGCGTATCGCGGTCCGGATGCAGGGCCGGAGATGGTTTGGCCATGATACGCTCCTTTACGCTTTTATGGGATAGGCTTTGTTTGCGCCGGGTATGGGTGCGCCCGGCGCAAAAGGCTTTAGAGCGTTTCCAGCGAAGATTGAATCGCCTGAAACGCTCTCTCTCTTTGTTTTAACGCAATTCCGGACGCGAAACCGGTTTCCACTTTCGCTGGAATTGCTTTAGCGGTTCAAAAAATCGTTTTTGCTAAGCTCGACGCCATTATGGCGCAAAATATCATAGGCGGTGACGGCGTGGAAATAGAAGTTCGGGAGCACAATATTGCCCAGATAGGCGGCGCCCGGCATTTCGGTTTCCGGCGCGTTGCGCCCCAGTTTCACGCGGATCGTGCGGGTATCGGAGCCGCTATAGGCGGCTGGGATGATCGCTTCCACAAAGGCTAATGTGCGGGCGATGCGGGCCTTGAGTTCGCTGATGCTGGCCTCTTCATCGGGCCAGGAAGGCACATCCGCGCCTGAGAGCCGGGCGGCGGCGCCTTTGGCGAAATCACACGCGATCTGGATCTGGCGGGTGAAGGCGAACATATCCGGGAAAAGCCGGGCGTTCAGAAAGACTTTCTCATCGATTTTTTTGGCGGTGCAATGGGCGGCCAATTTGTCGAGGATTTTATCCAGCGCGGTGAGGGTTTGCAGCAAGCCCGGTGTACCGGTATGTTCCATGGAGGACATTGTTTTTTCCTTTGTTTCGCCATCGGGAGTGCGGCGGATTTTCTGCGTCTTTAGATCATGCGGATCGCGTTCGCGCAAGGTGGTATGCGGCGCGTGCAGGCAAGACGGCCCTGCAAGACGGCCCTGCAAGACGGCCCTTGCAAAAACGCGGATGCGAGAAGACGCAGAGGGAGGGAATTGCGCGCGCGCCTTTGCGCTCCCCAATTCTTTTGCGCCCCCCGTTTTGGGGCCATTTTTTGGTGCCATTTTTTTGCCGCCCCCTTTTTTATGCAGCCGGAACGACCATATCGAAAGGGTAAGGTTGCCTGCGGGGGCTTTGCATTCGTTTCGCCTTTAAGGGAAGCACCGGAAGGACATCGCATGAATCAGGAAAAATATACCGAACGTTCGCGCGGGTTTATACAGGCCGCTCAAACCATTGCCCTGCGCGAAGGGCATCAGCAATTCTCGCCGGAACACGTGCTCAAAGCGCTGCTCGATGACGAACAAGGCACAGCGACGGGCCTGATCGAACGGGCGGGCGGCACGGCGGCGGATGTGCGGCGGCTCAACGAGGCGGCGCTCGCCAAATTGCCGAAGGTGGAGGGCGCTTCAGGGGTGTATCTTACGCCCGCTTTGGCGCGGGTGTTTGATGCGGCGGAAAAAGCGGCAGAAAAAGCGAAAGATTCGTTTGTTACTGCCGAGCGGCTGTTGCTGGCGCTGGTGATCGAAAAGGATACCGAGGCCGGCAAGGCGCTTGCCGCGGCCGGTGTGAAGGCGCAAACCCTGAATGCGACAATCGAGGCCCTGCGCAAGGGGCGCACGGCCGATAGTGCCACCGCCGAAAACAGCTACGATGCCTTGCGTAAATATGCGCGCGACCTGACCGAAGCGGCGCGCGAGGGCAAGCTGGACCCGGTTATCGGGCGCGATGAAGAGATCCGCCGCACGGTGCAGGTGCTCTCGCGCCGGACCAAGAACAACCCCGTGCTGATCGGCGAGCCGGGGGTGGGCAAAACCGCGATCGTGGAAGGGCTCGCGTTGCGGATCGTTTCGGGCGATGTGCCCGAAAGCCTGAAAGATAAAGCCCTTATGGCGCTCGATATGGGGGCGCTGATCGCCGGGGCGAAATATCGCGGTGAATTTGAAGAACGCCTCAAGGGGGTGCTGCAGGAAGTGCAAGCCGCACAGGGCGGGGTGATCCTGTTCATTGATGAAATGCACACCCTGGTGGGGGCGGGGAAATCGGATGGGGCGATGGATGCCTCCAACCTGCTCAAACCCGCTTTGGCGCGCGGCGAACTCCATTGCGTGGGCGCTACCACGCTCGATGAATACCGCAAGCACGTTGAAAAAGACGCAGCGCTGGCGCGGCGGTTCCAGCCGGTCTTTGTGAGCGAACCCAATGTCGAGGATGCGATTTCGATTTTGCGCGGGCTCAAGGAAAAATACGAGCTTCACCACGGCGTGCGCATCACGGATTCGGCCTTGGTGGCGGCGGCGACGCTTTCCAACCGCTATATTACCGACCGGTTTTTGCCCGATAAAGCGATTGATCTGGTGGATGAAGCTGCGGCCCGGCTGCGCATGCAGGTCGATTCCAAACCCGAAGAGCTGGACAGCCTGGACCGCGAGATCATCCGGCTGCGGATCGAACAGGAGGCGCTCAAACGCGAGACCGATGCCGCCTCCAAAGACCGGCTGGGCAAGCTGGAAGGCGAGCTGGCAGCGCTGGAAGAGAAATCCATGGCGCTCACCACCGCCTGGCGCGCCGAAAAGGACAAGCTGGGCGAAGCGCAGAAGGTGAAAAGCGAGCTGGAGACGGCGCGGATCGCGCTTGAACAAGCGCAGCGCGCGGGGGAATTCCAGAAGGCGGGTGAGCTGGCCTATGGCCGCATCCCGGCGCTGGAAAAACGGCTCAACGATATTCAGGACAATGCGCAAGCGGGGGCCGGATCGCTGGTTTCCGAACAGGTCACGCCCGATATGATCGCGCAGGTGGTCTCGCGCTGGACCGGCATTCCGGTGGACAAGATGCTGCAAGGGGAGCGCGAAAAGCTGCTGCGCATGGAAACCGAACTTGCCAAGCGCGTGGTGGGCCAGCGCGAAGCGGTGGAGGCGGTTTCAACCGCTGTGCGCCGCGCGCGGGCCGGGCTGCAAGACCCCAACCGGCCGATTGGTTCGTTCCTGTTTTTGGGCCCGAC
>CAZGKS010000060.1:7787-10124 GCA_964526275.1 uncultured Methylobacterium sp.
CACCAAGGCTTTGGCCGCGTATTTGTTCGATGACGATACCGCGATGGTGCGTATCGATATGAGTGAATTCATGGAAAAACACTCGGTTGCGCGCTTGATCGGTGCCCCGCCCGGCTATGTCGGTTATGAGGAAGGCGGCGTGCTCACCGAAGCCGTGCGGCGGCGGCCCTACCAGGTTGTGCTGTTCGATGAGGTTGAAAAAGCGCATGCG
Organism: uncultured Methylobacterium sp.; assembly: GCA_964526275.1. Classification (GTDB taxonomy): domain Bacteria; phylum Pseudomonadota; class Alphaproteobacteria; order Rhizobiales; family Beijerinckiaceae; genus Rhabdaerophilum. The sequence goes on from CAZGKS010000060.1 coordinate 7,999, forward strand.
GATGTGTTCAATGTGCTCCTCCAGGTGCTCGATGACGGCCGCCTGACCGATGGGCAGGGGCGTGTGGTCGATTTCCGCAACACGCTGATCATTCTTACCTCCAATCTGGGTTCCGAATATCTGGTCTCGCTGCCCGATGAGGCGGAAGCGGATGCGGCGCGCGACGAGGTGATGGCGGCGCTGCGGGCGCATTTTAGGCCGGAATTTCTCAACCGGATCGATGAGATCGTGCTGTTTCACCGGCTGCACCGGGAGGATATGGGGGCTATTGTCGATATTCAGATGCAGCGCCTGCTCGGCTTGCTGGCGGAACGCAAGATCACACTCAATCTTTCGGCGCAGGCGCGTGATTGGCTCGCCGCACGCGGCTATGACCCCGCTTATGGCGCAAGGCCCTTGAAACGCGTGATCCAGAAAGCGCTACAGGATCCGCTGGCGGCCTTGCTGCTGGCAGGCGAGATCAAGGATGGCGATGCCGTGTTGATCACCGAGGGGCCGGATGGCTTGCTGATAGGGGGCAAAACGGTTGGGCGCGGGGAGCGGGCCGTTGTGGTTTCCGGGCGCCCACCGGGAGCGCCGCTCAATTGAGGGCGCGCTGCGTGGGGTAAGGGCTTGTGTGCAGGGGCACGGGATAAGCAGGGGCACGGGATAAGCGGATCAATCGGGATCCAAAGGCTGTTTACGCCTTTGGGTCTTGATCTGGCTGCGGCCGGTTTTGTGCTCCAGGCGTTTTTCCCGCGAGGCTCTGGTGGGTTTGGTGGCAATGCGCGCGCGCGGCGGCGGCTGGGTTTCATCGAGCATGGCTTGCAGGCGGGCGAGGGCGGCTTTGCGGTTGAGCGCTTGCGAGCGAAATTCCTCGGCGCGCAGGATAATCTCGCCCTCAAGGGTGCGTTTGTTGCCCGCTAATTTTGCAAGCCGCGCGGCGTGGTTGGGGTGCAGGGGCGCGTTGGCGAGATTGAACCGCAATTCGATCGCGGTTTCGACCTTATTGACGTGTTGTCCGCCCGGTCCCCCGGCGCGGGTGGGGCGCAAGGTGAGCAGGTCGGCGGGGATGCGCCAGCCTAACCCTTTGAGCGGAAATGCGGGATCATCGGTCATGGTTTTGGATCCTGGGGGCTCCGGCGGGAACAGCTTGGCGAGATCCGATTTGGCACAGATCCGATCTCGCCTATAGAGCGTTTTTGCGGTTGATGGAATTCTCCAGAGCGCAAGACGTGTCCTGCCACAAAGCGGCAGGTGCATGTTTTGGTGCCATCAAAACATAGCATGCTTGAAAACATAGCATGTTTGGAGCGGTTTCTTATCGGCTTCAATCAGAGCGGAAACCGCTTTTGGCATTAACTAAAAATCGACCGACAGGGGCTATACAGGCAGGCAGGCGCTGGGTGTGGCCGATAAGCCGGCCGCGCGGCGGATGTGAGGAAAGCCGATGCAAGATCTGGTATTGCTTGTTTTTTTCCCCGCTCTTATGGCCTATGCGGCTTTTAGCGATTTGTTTACCATGACTATTCCCAACCGTGTCTCCTTGCTGTTGCTGGGGGGGTTCTTTGCCATGGCGGCCTTGACCGGCATGGGGATCTGGACCGTTGCGATGCATGTTGGCGTGGCTTTGGCGGTGCTGGTGCTTACGTTCTCGTTTTTTGCGATGGGGTGGATGGGGGGCGGAGATGCCAAGCTGGCCTCGACAACCGCGTTATGGCTCGGCCTTGGGGCGGTGTTTGATTATCTGGCGCTGACAGCGATTCTCGGCGGTGTTTTGACCTTGGGGTTGTTCTGGGTGCGGTCGTATGATTTGCCGTCTGTTTTCCACAAACAGGCGTGGCTTGTGCGGTTATGCGACAAGCAAAGTGGCATTCCTTATGGGATCGCGCTGGCAATTTCGGGGTTGCTGGTGTTTCCGCATAGCCCGCTTTTTACACTGGTGGCGAACGCCCCGGTGGCGTGACGTGTTTTCTTAAAAAATTTCGATATGCTTTCGTTTATCTAATTTTTCAAATCCGGATTAACCATACCTTGATGTTTATCCGCTCTAATACACGTGGAACCTGTGTAGGGGGTTCCGTCGGAGTGGTGTAATTATGAAATCAGCGCGTTTGATTGTTGGTGCCGTTGCCGTGGTTTCAGGT
>CAZGKS010000061.1:0-9955 GCA_964526275.1 uncultured Methylobacterium sp.
CATCAGAGCCAGAACGATTCATCCTGAACCCTATCCATCAAATGCCGGGACTGAACAGCTGGGGCTGCGCGCAAGCGTGAACGTGTAGACAAGGCTCGCAGGGATTGGAAGGGATCGGTCAGGCGAGCCTGTTCCGCTTTTCGGATCGATCGAGCCCTTTACGTTTACAAGTCGACGCGCGGCACGCAGGCCGACCGTCAGCAGCGGATTAAAGAGATCTGCCAGACGCGTGTGCAGTATGGCTATCGCCGCGTTCATGTCTTGCTGCGTAGAGATGGCCGGGCGGTTAATCCGAATCGAATATATCGTCTTTACAAGGATTTGGGGCTGTAATTGCGTAACAAGATACCCAAGCGCCGGGTAAAGGCGAAGCTGCGAGACGACCGTCGGGGCGCTCCCCGAACGAACGAGACCTGGGCTATGGATTTTGGCCACGACCAGCTCGCTACAGGCCGCAAGATCAGGGTGCTGACGGTTGTCGATACCTTCTCTCGTTTCTCGCCGACGGTGAATGCGCGGTTCAGCTGCCGGGGCGAGGACGTGGTGCTGACCCTTGAAAAGGTCTGCGCAGCAATGGGCTATCCGGCCACGATCCGGAGCGACCAGGGATCGGAGTTCGTCAGTCGCGATCTCGATCTATGGGCCTATCAGAAGGGCGTCGTGCTCGATTTCTCCCGGCCCGAGAAGGCAACCGACAATAGCTATATTGAGTCCTTTAACGGCAAATTCCGGGCGGAGTGCCTGAATATGCACGGGTTCATGAGCCTTGACGACGCCCGCGAAAAAATAGAGGCTTGGCGTAAGGACTATAACGAGGTTCGGCCGCATAGCGCGATCGGCAACAAGGTGCCGATATCGCTCCTGAAGGGCTCTCCGGCACCCCCGTCGGCATGAGCCCTAAACCCCGGAAAATTCCAGCAATGGCTGTCTAGTTTGGGGGAGTACTTCAACCAACACCGGAAACGAACTCAGAACTGGATAAAAGTTGGGGGCAAGGTCACTGCACAACCTTCGTTGGATTGATGGCTATTGTCTCCCAGGTGAGCAGCAATGTCAGGCATCGTCCCAGAATGCGGGCCTGATCGGACTTCGTCCCCCGCTCCTTGAATTGAAGGAATCGGCTTCCTTTGAGTCGTGTTGAGCGCGACATTCTCATCACCATGTGCAGGGCCCTTGTGTAGGAGTCCTAGCCCTGCAACCCTATGATGATGTTTGTCTTTAAGAATATCAACCATTTAGAATGGTGGGCGATGAGAGACTCGAACTCCCGACATCCTCGGTGTAAACGAGGCGCTCTACCAACTGAGCTAATCGCCCGCGCAGACTTTCTAGCGGGGTCTAGATGCGTTGTAAACCCTATCTGCCCAAGACCCTGCGGGTTATAGGCACAAGCGGCGGTTGTTATGCCTGTAGGGGCCGTAGTGGATTTTCAAAAGGCGCCCTAATTTCAATGGTCCTCGCGCCGGATGGTGTATCGCAATCAGGCTGGAATTGCGTGCACGCTCGGCCCCTTTCTTTTTCTCCGACCCTTTCTTTTTTTAAATGATTGCGCAGGAGAACCGGTTTTATTTATGGCATAGCCTGTTCTCAGGAATATTTTGAGGCGATGCTTGGCGATATGGGGGTCAATAGCGTCGCAAAAGACTGACAAGCTTGCCTTGAATACGAACACGGTCTGGCCCAAAAATGCGCGTTTCGTAGTTGGGGTTGGCAGCTTCCAGCGCGATTGAGGCACCCTTACGGCGAAGGCGCTTGAGGGTTGCCTCCTCCGCGTCGATCAAGGCGACGATAATATCGCCATTATCGGCACTTTCCTGCTTGCGGATAATCACCAGATCGCCATCAAAAATACCCGCCTCGATCATGGAATCGCCGCGAACTTCCAACGCAAAATGCTCTCCATGGCTTAGAAAATCAGGAGATACCTCTACCGTCCGATCTTGATGGTTGATGGCGCTGATCGGCGTTCCAGCCGCAATACGCCCCATGACAGGAACCGTGACACTGCGTAAAGGTTCATTCTCCATCGAGACAGGACGCATCCGCCCTAAATCTCCCTCAATGACATTGGGGGAAAACCGTTGGCGTCCGGGGCGAGGAAGGTGGGTTTCCGGCAGGCGCAATACTTCCAGCGCGCGCGCGCGATTGGGGAGGCGACGGATAAAGCCGCGCTCCTCCAGCGCAAGAATGAGCCGATGAATTCCTGATTTTGAGCTTAATTCCAGCGCGTCCTTCATTTCGTCAAAGGAAGGAGGAACGCCGTCTTGCATTAGACGCTCATGAATGAAGCGGAGCAGTTCCATCTGTTTTTTGGTTAGCATGAATGTTCCCCCAGTTCCGATAAATTCAAGAACATAACTTGCACATTTCGTTCGAATGTGCAAGACATATCACGAATAAAAAATGACAGCGAAGGCAAGCAAAAAATCATTCGAAGCGTTTGCGGATTAAAACTTTTTGTTTTCAAAGGGATGAAAGGGGCGTATCGCCAAAATCAACGCAACACAGATGGCGAGAACAAAAAAAGCGTGTAAAAGTGAACAAACTATATACATTTCCTGTTCCGTAGTGTATAATCTTATCTGTGTCGAGCAAAAAGGCGTGCTGGAATGGATCGGGCTTTCGAAATCTGCGAGCGATATAGCGGGGCGTGGCATATTGGGCCGCGATGCAATTTCGTTGCGGATCTTGAAGGGAAATATTCAAAAAAATACGTTTTATTTCAAATTTTTGCGGATGTTATTTATATATTGGTTTTGGGAGCGATCCTTTTGTTTTCGCTCACAGCCCCAGTTCTGGGCGCGCAAACGCCGGAGAGTGTTCACTCCGCTTATCACAGTGGCGGGCGCACACCTTCCGGGCCGGTAGCCATGGTTTCCGGGGTGCATCTGGTGACGCAAGGGGCAGGCAAAGAGGCCGTCTTATTGGTTGATTTGCCCTATAAGGTACCAATTTCGATTGAAGCGCTGTCGATGCCCCATCGCTTGACGCTGGATCTTGACCGTGTGACGTTTGCGCCTGGGGTTGCGCTGTCAGGGCAACGTAAGGTTGGGCCCGTTACGGGTTATCGCGCGGGTTTGTTCCTGCAGGGGCAATCCCGCATAGTGCTGGAACTGGACGCAGCAGCTTTGGTGGTGCGGACCGATTTTGTCGCACAAAGTCATGGGGTGCGGCTGGTGGTGCAGATCACGCCGGTTGCGCCGGCCAGGTTTGCCAAAGCAGTGGAGGAAGCGCGGTCCCGCCGGGTGCTACGGGCGGAAGCTGCCATACGCCCGCCCTCTGTTGCGCCCCATAAAGCTGGCACTCGCGCTGTGGTGGTAATTGATCCCGGGCATGGCGGGCTCGATTCTGGGGCAATTGGGGGGAAGGGCGAGCAGGAAAAGGATATTGTGCTGGCCCATGCGCGCGCGCTCCAACAGCGCCTGTTGGCGGATGGCACCGTGGATGTAATGCTCACGCGGGAGGAGGATCGCTTTATCCCGCTGGGCGAGAGAGTGCGTTTTGCCCGTGAAAAGGGTGCGCGCCTGTTTATCTCGCTGCATGCAGATTCCTTGCCAGGGGAGGACAGTACGCGCGGAGCGTCCATTTATACCCGCTCGGAGCGCGCTTCCGATGCGGCCGCAGCCCGCGCGGCGGAAAAGGAAAATCTGGCCGATATGGCCGCAGGGCTCGACCCGGAAGATACCGCGCGCGAGGGGGTGGAGAGCATTCTGGTGGACCTTGCCCGGCGAGAAACGCGCTTGTTCAGCCTTATCGCCGCGCGGGATGTTTCCGGGGCTTTTGCAAAAGCGGGGCGCTTGCACAAGACCCCTCTGCGTTCTGCGGGATTCAGGGTACTGCAAGCGCCGGATATGCCTGCTATTTTGGTGGAACTTGGCTATTTATCCAATGTGGACGATACCGCACGCCTGCTTGACCCCAAAGCACGAGAGGCCGTGGCCGCGGATATGGCCGAAGCGATCGTGAAATTTATACGCACACCGCGCGATGCGATCGCCGCACGTCTTTCCGATTTACCGCAAGGTGAATGAAAAGGCACCTGTCTAGCAAAATAACAGGCGCAAGTCAAAAAAGAGGAGTTGGTTAAGTAGCAAGCGTAACTTTGCCAGAAAGGCAGAACAGCGTGCATGTCAAGCACAAAGCGCATGTCAAGCAACGTCGTTTTCATTCTCGGTTTGACGGGAAAAAAGGCTGTATGGTGCCCTCTTTACCCGGATTATCTGCGCTAAACTCGATGGGAGGGGATCATGTCGGTAAAGGTAGTTGGTTTGGTTGTGGCCGCAGGGCGTGGGGCACGCCTTGGAGGCGATCTGCCCAAACAATACCAGCCGCTGGGGGGACGCTCGGTGCTGGCGCACACGTTGGCGGGAATGGCGCAAGGGGCGCATGTCTCTGCCATCATGAGCGTTATTCGCAAGGAAGATGCGCCCTTATACGCGCAGGCCGCAGCGCAAAGCGGGGTTGCTGCGGAACGGCTGTTCAGCGTTGAAGGGGGAGAAAACCGGCAAGATTCGGTTCGTGCCGGGCTGGAGGCGCTGGCAAAAGCTGGAACGCCGCCGGAGGCTTTGGTGCTCATCCACGATGCCGCGCGCCCTTTTTTGAGCGAAACCATGCTGTTGCGGGCGTTGCTGGCAGGCTTGCAACATGGCGCCGCCGTGCCGGTCTTGCCGATGGCCGATACCTTGGCGCGGTTTGACGCTGCGGGCAATTTGGCGCAAAATCCGCCCCGAGAAGGGGTGTTCAGCGTGCAAACGCCGCAGGTCTTTTGTTTTGGCGCTATTTTGGCGGCGCATCGGGCGGCGCATGCTGGGTTTACCGATGATGCGAGCCTAGCGCATGCGCAAGGCATGAAGGTCACGCATTTTGCGGGCGATCCGGATCTTTTCAAAATCACACAGGCCGAAGATTTGGCCCGCGCCCGTGCGCTGGTTGGAGCGCAATTTGAAACGCGCACCGGGCTGGGTTTTGATGTCCATGCTTTCGATGCGGGGGATCATGTGACCTTGGGCGGGGTACAGATTGCGCATTCCGCGCGCCTTTCCGGCCATTCGGATGCAGATGTGCTGCTCCATGCCGTAACCGACGCACTGCTGGGGACGATCGGAGACGGGGATATCGGCGCGCATTTTCCCCCCTCCGATCCGCAATGGCGCGGCGCGGATTCGCAGATTTTTCTTATCGATGCCCTGCAGCGGGTGCGGGCCCATGGCGGGCGCGTGATCTCGGTAGATTGCACGCTGATTTGCGAAGCACCCAAAATCGGACCGCACCGACTCGCGATGACCGCAAAACTGGCCGATATGCTGACCATATCCCCCGGCAATGTCGGGATCAAGGCGACAACCAGCGAGAAACTAGGCTTTACCGGACGTGGGGAAGGCATTGCCGCATTTGCGGTCGCCAGTGTCCGCTTGCCGCAGGCGCGGTATCCGGCGCCAGAGTACGGGGGTGTGCAGGCACAAATGGACCTTGCCGAGCAAACCCATAGGAGCGCGAACGATCTTGCCCCTGAACGCGGAGGGCAGGATGCGTGACCTTGTCGCGAACAACAGGCGCGGGAGCGTTCTTGCGCGGCAAGTTTTAGCGCAAGCGCGCGCGGGGAGGCAAATGTTGGTGTGCGCAGAATCGTGCACCGGCGGGTTGGTGAGTGCGGCTTTGAGCGCCATTCCGGGCGCTTCAGATGTCTTTGCAGGCGGTTTTGTCACCTATTCCAATGCGCTCAAGACGCGCCTTTTGGGGGTGAGCGAAACCCTTTTGGCCGCGCATGGTGCGGTTTCATCTCCTGTAGCGCAGGCTATGGCGCATGGGGCCATAGCGGTATCGGGGGCAACGCTTGGCGTATCGCTGACAGGCATTGCCGGACCGGGCGGCGGCTCGGCGCAAAAACCGGTAGGCTTGGTCTTTATCGGGATAGCCTGGCGTAAGCCAGCCGATACCATGCCGGCTGGCAATCTGGCGCCCGCGCAGCGCCTGCAAGAGAGCGGGCGGCAAGATTTATCCCGGCATGATTTGGCGCAACCAGCGAATGCCCTGCAACAAAGTGCTTTGCAGGAGAGTATGTTGCATGAAACCCCTTCGATTTCCCAAGCCGTTTCGACACCATTCCAGATTCTCACCCAAAGCGAGGCGTTTTATTTTGATCCGGCTTTGGGGCGCGCAGGTATTCGCCGGGCGGCCGTGCTTGCGGCTCTCTCCCTGCTCGATACGCGATTGCGCGCGTTATAGGGTGCATGGGCTTAAACAGAACCTCATTCTGCCCCTCTTTGTGGCACAACGCGTTTTTGAGTGTTGATCCCCCTGTATCGAGACTGAGCCCTTAGGGTCAGGACCCATTCAACCTAGAAGGTTGGTCGCCTCGAAAAGGAAAGAGCATCCCTTGTTTTGCAAATCCCTTGTTTTACACTTGGATAGGTCGCTATTTCTTTCCTTCTCCCGCAATCCTCCGGACACGATTTTGGTGGCAAATGGATAGGTCACCCCCCTCAACCGTGCCATGGGACACGCTTTTTAGGCTTTTCCTGTCCTTTTGCGCACCAAAATCACGCCACTTCTCCATAATAAGGAGTCTTGCCCCTGGAGCATGACATGTTTAAACGGAAACACATTCCGTTTTTATCTATCGGCGCTTATCTGTTTGTAGAAAAACGTGTTTTTCCTCTGGATAAATCTATCACTGGATAAATCGATCAAAAGCAAAGACGCTATGGGGCATGCTGCGATAAAGTGGGGGCCGGTTGGCGTTAAGAACCGCAGGACCGCGCAAGCGAGAACGCATAACAACAAAAAAGCACAAAGCATCCAATCGAAACGGGGAATGCACTTGCCGCGCTCCCATTTGCCGCGCTTCCATCCCGCTCCATGCCTCACACGGCGCTGGAATGTCGGCCCGTGCCGCGTGGCAGGTAGCGATCAAACCGCGCGGCAACCAAGCGCAAAAACGGGCGCCCGGCCAAGGTGAGGTTGAAGCCATTCTGGGTGCGCGCGAACCATTCGGCAGGTTCTTCCTGGAACAGGGCGTCGCATTCCGCGATAAGGCTTTGGGTAATCTCGCCGTGCCGCATGCGCAATGTGGCAAGATCCAGCGTGAAATGCGTCATCAGGCCCTCGATCGCATCGGCCCGCAGCCGGTCCTCCGGGCTCATGGCAATGCCGCGCGCTACCGCCAGCCCGCTTTCGTGGATACGGCGGATATAGGCCTGCCCCCCCGTTTCGTTTTGCAAAAACCCTTGCGGCACTTGCCCGATAGAAGAAGCCCCCACCCCGATCAGGGTATCGGAATCGTCGGTGGTGTAGCCTTGGAAATTGCGCCGCAAAGTGCCGTTTTGGGCGGCGATCGCCAGCGAATCGCCAGGAAGCGCGAAATGATCGAGCCCGATCCGCTGATACCCGGCCAGTTGCAACCGCTCTGCGGCGCGCTCAGCCACGGCCAACCGGTCGGATATGCCTGGCAGAGCTTGTGAGGGGATAAGCGCCTGATGTTTTTTCATCCACGGGACATGAGCATAGCCGAACAGGGCCAGGCGGTCGGGCTGCAGCGCCATAACGTGATCGAGCGAGGCGAGCATGGCGCTTTCCTCTTGGTGCGGCAGGCCATAGAGCATGTCGATATTGAGCGAGCCAATACCCCGGCGGCGCAAGCCTTCCACCGTGGCGCGGGTTTCCTCAAAGCTCTGGAAGCGGTTGATCGCGGCTTGAACCTTGGGGTCGAAATCCTGCACGCCGATCGAAGCCCTGGTAAGCCCGGCTTCTGCCAGGGCGTCGAGGCGCGTATCCTCCATGCCGCGCGGGTCGATTTCAACCGCAAAATCAGCCTCCGGCGCAAGGCGAAATCCGTCATGGATGGCCGCATTGAGGCGGATCACATCTTCAGGGCGCAACATACTGGGGGAGCCACCGCCCCAGTGGATGTGGGTTAGCGTGCTATCCTTGGGGACCAAAGCGGATACGGTGGCGATCTCGGTTATCAAAGCATCAAGATAGCGCGCCACAGGTTCATATTTGCGCACCATCCGGGTATGACACCCGCAAAACCAGCATAAGGTGTCACAAAACGGAATATGCACATAAAGCGACAGCCGCGCTTGGGCAGGCAGGGCCCGCAGCCATTCGCGATAAGTGGCATTGGTGATACCGGGATGAAAATGGGGCGCGGTCGGATAAGAGGTATAGCGCGGCACGGGGGTGGCAAGGCGCGCAATATCTTGCGGTGAAAAGGCGATGCTCATGTGGTTACCCCCAGCTTATCTGGGTGGCGGGGCGGCTTGCTGCCCCAAAACCACGCCAGCACGAAACGATGCGCGACCACGCTATAAAAACTTGTCGATAAAAGCGTTGCGCAAAATCAAATGCTGCGTGTCAAAAGCTCTGGTAGGTGAAGCGGGAAAAAGGGTGCGCTTCCCCTTTCACCATGGGGTAAAAATTTGCCCCAAAGTTGGTTTGGGCTTGGCGGGCGGGAATTCGCTAGCGGTGCCAAGCGCGATCAGGGCCACCAGATGCTCCGGTGCCGCCAGTTTAAAGGCGACGCGAAGGGATGCGGGGTGCAAGAATTTCCCGGAGCGGATGGCGGCTGAAAACCCCAAAGCATGGGCCGCCAAGAGCAGGTTCTGCAGCGCGCATCCGGCAGCAAGCCATTGGTCTGATATGGGAATTTTTGCAATTTCAGGGTCAATTTTTGCAATCATCGCTACCAGAACGGGGCCGTGCAGGGCTTTCTCCCGCACCCGTTCGATTTCCTCTGGCGGTAGATCCGGTTTGTCGCTCAAAGCGGCTTGCGCCAGCAGATCCGCCAGATCCATCCGGCGATTTTCACCAATTTCGACAAAGCGATAGGGCACCAGCCGCCCATGATCCGGGGCGCTGGCGGCGGCTAGCAACACGGTTTCCAACTGCGCGGGCGTTGGGGCCGGCGCCTTTAACGATACAGCCTTGGCGGAGCGACGGCTCTGCAGCGCGGTCAAGAATAGGGAGGAATCAGCGTGGGAGAGCGGCATGGCTTTACAGGGTCCATTCTTGTTGCAGGCGGATAAGCGTACCACGCTCTTATGAGGGTGGGCTAGGGCCTATTGAGAAACAGGATTCCCAAATTTCGCTGGAGCGTTTCCAGCGAAGATTGAATCGCCTGAAACGCTCTATCTCTTTGTTTTAACGCAATTCCGGACGCAAAACCGGTTCCAACGATCGCTGGAATTTCCCTGGAAGTGATTCAAGCTCCTAAAGGAGGGGATCATGGATAGATTATGTATCACAGATGGCCAATGGGCGAAGATAGGACCCTTGCGTTTGGGCAAGCCAGGCGATGCCGGGCGCACGGGCGGGAACAATCGCATGTTTTTGGAAGCCATCTTGTGGATTGCCCGCACAGGCAGCCCGTGGCGTGATTTGCCGGCGGTTTTCGGGAAGTGGAACACGGTGTTCAAGCGGTATCGGGATGGGTTGGAAGCGGATGTTTTTTATAAGATTTTCAGGACTGTTTCGGATGACCCCGATATGGAATATGCGATGGAGGATGCCACCATCGTCAAGGTCGACCGGCACGGTCAGGGCGCTGAAAGGGGGCTCGAAATCAGGCGATCGGTCGGTCAAAAGGCGGGATGACGACGAATATTCTGGCGCTTACCGATGCCTTGGGCAATCTGGTGCGCTTTGAACTTTTACCCGGACACCGGTTTGATACGGTTGGTGTAGAGCCTTTGATCGAGGGCGTCGATTTTCATGCCCTTTTGGCAGACAAGGCCTTTGATTCGAACTGGATCCTTAAAAAACTGAACAAGAGAGGAGCCAAGATTGTCATTTCCCAGCGCCCTCGCCGGGCAAAACCCATACCAATCGACGCTGAAATGTATAAATGGCGACACCTCATCGAAAATTTCTTCTGCAAATTCAAAGAATTCAAACGCATTGCCCTGCGCGCCTGCAAAACCGATCAAAGCTTCAAGGCAATGATCGATCTCTGTGC
>CAZGKS010000062.1:0-9877 GCA_964526275.1 uncultured Methylobacterium sp.
CCAGCGGTGTGCAGGGGCCGGGGGAGATCACGATCGCGTGCGGGGGCCGGGCGGGGGCGGCTTTGCGCCCGGATTTGCCATTCCCGGAAGGACCGCCTCCGGTCCTCCCCTTCTCCGGCAATCTTCCTGCCAGCACGTCGTCTGCGCTCAACGCATCGTTGCGCACCACCTGCACGTCGGCCCCGGTCATGCCGAGCGCATGGACGATATTATAGGTAAAACTGTCGTAATTATCGATCAGGGTAAGGTGCATCGGCATCCCCCTATTGGCCACGTTTGGGGGAAGCGGCCAGATCGATCGCCGCTTGGGCGGCCTTGAACAGCGCGCGCGCTTTGTTTTCGCATTCGGCTTGTTCCGAAGCGGGGTTGGAATCGGCGACAATCCCCGCTCCCGCCTGAACGATCATCCGCCCGTCTTTTACCAGCGCCGTGCGCAGCGTTATACAGGTATCCATGGCGCCATTGGCCCCGAAATAGCCGATCATACCGGCATAGGGGCCGCGTTTTTCGTCTTCCAGCGCATCGATGATCTCCATCGCACGGATTTTCGGTGCGCCTGAAACGGTGCCCGCAGGAAACCCGGCCTCCAGCGCCTCGATCCGCGTTTTGCCGGGGGTTAGCGTGCCTTCAACGTTGGAGACAATATGCATCACCTGGCTATAGCGCTCGATCACAAAGCTTTCCGTGACCCGCACCGACCCGATTTGCGCCGCCCGCCCGACATCATTGCGCCCCAGATCGAGCAGCATCAGATGTTCGGCGCGCTCCTTGGGGTCAGCGAGCAGATCCGCTTCCAGCGCGCGGTCTTCTTCCGGGGTTTGCCCGCGCGGGCGTGTGCCCGCAATCGGGCGGATGGTGAGGGTCTGGGCGCCGGTTGCATCGGCCTCCCGCAGCCCCACCAGCACTTCGGGGCTGGAGCAGACGAGTTGAAAATCCGGAAAATCGAGATAGCTGAGATACGGCGAGGGGTTGATACGGCGCAACGCGCGATAGAGCGAAAAAGCGGGCAGGGGGAAGGGCGCCGAAAATTTCTGCGCCAGCACGACCTGAAAAATATCCCCGCTTGCAATATACTCTTTTGCGCGGGTTACTTTGTCTTGAAACGCTTGCGGCGGGGTATGGTGGGTAAGGGACAAGGCGTGCGGCGCGCATGCAGGATCGGCTGGTGCGGGTTGGTCGAGCGCGGCGAACAGCGCATCGAGCCGCGCCAGCGCGCCTTCATAGGCTTGCTGGGCCGTTACCTGCGCCTTCGGAAAAACCGGCGTGATCGCCACCATTTCGTCTTTCACCGCATCAAACACCAGCAACAGGGTCGGGCGGATGAAGCGGCAATCGGGCAGGGCCAGGGGATCGGGTTTGGCGGGGCTTAGGCGCTCCATTTGCCGCACCATATCATAGGCCATAAACCCGAACAGCCCGCTGGCCATGGGCGGCAGATCGGGTTGGGGTTCAAGGCGGTTTTGCGCCAGCAGCGTTTCGAGCGCTTCAAGCGGGGGCGCGGTGAGCGTGCGGGTCTGCCCGCCCTCGCGCAAGGTGAGCGCATGCTCCTTCCATTCAAACACCAGATCGGGGTTAAGGCCGATCATGGAATAGCGCCCGCGCACGGCGCCGTTTTCCACGCTCTCGAACAGAAACGAGGCTTCGCCCGCTGCCAGTTGCCGCAGCTTCAGATAGGCCAGAACGGGGGTCTCAACATCCGCAATGCGGCGCAAGGCCACGCATTGCGGCAAGGATTGGTCATAGTTTGCCGCAAAATCCGGGAAGGCCGGAAAAGGCACCCCGAACCGGGCAGCACCCGCGCCCTCTCCGCCACGGATCATCACGGCGCCTGCGCCCCCAACGCCTGATCGAGCACGTTTTGATGGAGGGTGCTGCCAAGCGCTTCGCGCCGGGCGGCCACATATTGCCGGATCAGATCATCGCCGATCCACGCGGCGAATTGCCCCACAATCGCCGCTTCCGGCTTGGTATAGGCCACAAGCCGCGCCGCTTTGGGCTGGATGATGAGCCGCCCGCCGCCTTCGGGCGTTTGGGCCATGGTGAATTGCCCGACCGGGGTAGAAAACCCCCGCTCCATGCCGCCAGCGCCAAGCGCGGGGGCAGGATCCTCGCGTCCCAGATCGGAAAGGGAGACCAGCGGCACTTGAAGTTCTTTGGCGATCTGGGCAAGGCTTGCCCCGCCTTCGATTTGGCGCAGCAGGTCTTGGGCGCGGTCAAGCTGGGATTTGGTGTAAAGCTCACGCTTGAGCGCTTGTTGGACGCCCGCGCGCGCTTCCTCGAAGCTTTGCTGACGAGCGGGCTCGACGGCATTGACCTCGAACCAGATATGGCTGCCATCGGGCAGGGTCAGAGGTTCGTTATCGAGCCCGATATCGGAGGCAAAGGCCGCGCGGATAAAGGCCTGCCCGCCAGGCGGCATCTGGAATTTATCGCCGACCAGCGTGCCTTTATCGGTAAGCGTGGCAAGTTCAACAACCGGGCGCTCGACCAGCTTGGCGATCTCCGTGAGCGGCTTGCCAACCGCCCGCGCCTCTTCGATTGTGTGCGAGAGGGTGTCAATCTTGCGTGTAATCGTGGCATCGGTGCGCAGCTTTTCGGCGCGAACATCCGCCTCCAGCCCCGCCTGCACCAACGCGAAGGGCTGCACCATCCCCGGCTGGATAGCCCCCACCCGGATCAGCACGGTGCCGAAGGCATCGTCCAGTGGCGGGGTAACCTGCCCTTCAAGGGTAGCAAACACGCTTTCCGCCACGGCAGGCGGCAATTGCGCTTTGGTCTTGGTGCCGAAATCGGCATCGGCAGCGGAAAGCTTGCGCTCGGTCAGCAGGGCATCAAAAGATGTGCCCGCCTTGAGGGAATCATAGGCTTTTTGCGCGTCCTGTTTGGTGTCGAACAAGATGCGCTGCAAGCTGCGCTTTTCGGGTGTCCCGAACCGCCCCCTGGCGGCCTCGCGCGTATAGAAGGCGCGCAGATCGTCTTCAGAGACGGTAATCCCTGCGGAAAAATCGGCCCGCCCGAGGGTCAGCAGCGTGACCTTGCGCGTTTCCGGAGTGACGAATTGCGCCTTGAACGCTTCATAATGGGCTTTAAGCGCCGCCTCATCGGGCTCTGGCGGTGCAACGCTGCCCGTAAGGCTTCTGGGCAGGGTCAGCAGATCAATATCGCGCCGTTCCTGGCTGATCTGGTGATAGATCCGCAGCCAGGTTTCCGGCACCGGCATATCGAGCACCAGCCCTTCCACCATCTGCCGCCGAAGGAGAGTATCGCCCTGTTTTTTAAGGAACGCCGCTTCGCCAAGCCCGGATTGCCGCAACGCTTCGGCAAATTTACTGCGGTCGAACTGACCATTGGTCAAAAATTCAGGCTGTGTCAGCACGGCCCGCACGGTGCTGGTTTCATCGCGCGCCATCCCCAGGCTGGCAAGGGTCTGGTCAAGGGTAGCATCGTTGAGCATACGGTCCAGCAATTGGGTTACCAGCCCCTGCTGTTGCGCTTCCTTCAGGGTGATCTGCCGCCGCATCTGCTGTTGCAAATTTTGCAAGGCCGTAGAAAACGCTGCCCGGAAATCCTCGCTGGAAATCTTGACCTTGCCGACACTGGCCACGGTGCGGTCGGTTGATCCGCGGAAAATATCGCCGATCCCCCAGATCGCGAAGGAGAGGATAAGCACCCCCATAATCACCGTGAGGACAGCGCGCCCCAGCCAATTGGCTGCGGCATGACGAATGGCATTGAGCATGGGGCACCTTGAGCAGAGTTAGCGCGGCGACCATAAAGTTTACCGTGCCCAAGCGCAAGAAAGTTTACCGCCCTGCCTGCGGGGTCTTTGCTGGCAAATCCTTGGCCTCAACTTTAGCTCTAACCCGGCTTGCCTGCCGGGCACGCGCCCCCTTGTGCATTCGCAGGCGCGCTGGTAGCAACCAGAGCACAGAAGAGGGCCCGCGATACAGGGCATAACGGGTACAGTAAGCCCAAAGGCAGGAGGCATGAATGCGCAAGACCCTGATCGCCGGAAACTGGAAAATGAACGGCCTCAAGGCGAGCCTGGCCGAAATCCGCGCCATGGCGGTGGGGTTTGATGCCTTTCGCCTGCGGCTTGATCTGCTGGTCGCCCCGCCCCACACCTTGCTGGCCGCTGCGGCAGGGGTTGTTGCAGGCTCTGGCATGATTCTGGGGGCGCAAGATTGTCACCCCAAAGCCTCCGGCGCGCATACAGGCGATATTTCCGCCCGCATGCTGGCCGATGCAGGCGCACAGGCGGTGATTGTCGGGCATTCGGAACGCCGCACCGACCACGACGAATCGAGCGCGCTGGTCGCCGCCAAAGCGCACACAGCGCTAGAAGCCGGGCTCTGCGCGATTGTCTGTGTGGGTGAAACTCGGGCACAGCGCGAGGCCGGGCAGGCCGTTGAGGTGGTCACCGCCATGCTGCGGGAAAGCCTGCCAGAGAGCGCAACGCCCCATAGCCTGGTGATTGCCTATGAGCCGGTTTGGGCGATTGGCACCGGGCTTGTGCCGACCCTTGAAGATATTGCGCAGATGCATGGGGCTATCCGGGCGGAACTGGCGCTGGCGCTGGGCAGCGAGATGGCGCAAGCCCTGCGCGTGCTCTATGGTGGTTCGGTCAAGCCAGAGAACGCCGCCGATATTCTCGACCTGCCCGATGTCGATGGCGGGCTGGTCGGCGGGGCCAGCCTCATGGCCGCCGATTTTCTGGCTATCGCGGCGGCAAGTCCGCATAGGGGCGCGCAAGAATAAGCGCGACAACAAGAATACGCTTTTGGACGCTTGCCAAAGCGACTTGCCTGATACCGCACAGCGCGCGGCCGCAAATAGGGCTTTTGTTGCACACAAAATGCCGGTATAGCCTTGGCACGATAAAGGCAGCGTTCTGCTGTGCCGCGCAAGCGGGGCGGGGCGCTGCGTAAACAAAATGGATCCTGAACGGCAAGAAAATTGCGTTTAAGGCCCCTGATTTTAGGCAAAAAGGTCTGCTTGAGATGGAAACCGTTCTGATTGTCGTGCACCTGCTGATCGTGATCGCGCTGGCTGGGGTGGTGATGCTCCAGCGCTCGGAAGGGGGCGGACTTGGGGCCGGGGCAAGCCCTTCCGCCTTTATGAGCGGGCGCGGGCAGACCAATCTGCTCTCGCGCACCACCGCCATTCTGGGTGCCGGTTTTTTTGCGACCTCGCTGGCCTTGGCCGTGGTCGCAACCCGCAGCGCCCCCACCACGCCAGCGCTTCTGGCCCCCGCCGCCTCGCAACCGGGCGCGCCTTCGGCCCCTGCGGGGTCTAATGTGCTGGAACAATTGCAACAACTTCAGAACCAGAACGCCCCGCCCAAAGCGCCTTGATGGTTCACAGCATCGTGTTCTCCAAAGCGCCTTGAGAGAAAATCCTCAAGGTTTTTGAGGTCTCATGCGGGCGATGCGCTCTCGGTACGCTTTTATGGCGTCCTGCTTGTCTGCGCGGTGTTGTCGCCGGGGTGTTGCTTTTGCGCAAGGACAATCCTTGCGCAAGGCCAATTCGCTTTCCCAATCCTTGCGTTTTCCCAATTTTCGCGTGCTCGATTCTTGTGCAAGACCAAGAGGATGCCCACCGTTTCGGCCGCCTTGGCTTTAATCGCATCCCGGCTCTAGAGCGTTTCCAGCGAAGATTGAATCGCCTGAAACGCTCTATCTCTTTGTTTTAACGTAATTCCGGACGCGAAACCGGTTCCAACGATCGCTGGAATGGCTCTAAGGCAGAATGCGTGCAGACGGAATCATATCCTGCTCTTATCTTTTTATTTTTGCATGCTTTTTTGCGATAAACCGGTGCCCGCTTTATCGCAGCATGCTCCAACGGCTTCCACGCAAAGAACTTGCAAAAGCGCACATACAAAAGCGCACCTGCAAAAGCGCGCATACAAGCAAGAAGGCTTGAGCCTCCGCTTTCTGGCGCCCCCTTGGCGGGGGTCAAGGCTCGCGCCAGAAGCTTTCATAGGTTAGATCATAGGTCGGTGCGCGCGCCGGGCGGGCAATATGGCGCCAACGGGCAACCCAGCGGCCTGGCGCATGATACAGCGGAAGCACATAATAGCCGGCCAGCAACAACCGGTCGAGCGCGCGCGTGGCGGCGGTGAAATCCTCCGGCGTTTGGGCGGCCAGCAAGGCTTCCAGCACGTGATCAATGGCGCCCTCGCGCACGCCGGCATAATTGAGCGTGCCCGGCGCATCGGCGGCACGCGCCGACCAGCGGTTAAGCTGCTCCTGCCCCGGCGAGGCGGAGACCACAAAGCTGGTGATGAGCATATCGAAATCGAATTGCCGCACGCGCAACCAATATTGTGAGGAATCCACCAACCGGATACGCGGAAAAATGCCGACCTGTTTGAGCGTATCGGCAAAGGCCAAAGCCAGCCGTTCCTGCTCGCGCGAGACCACCAGAATCTCAAACCCCAGCGGCGCGCCGCTGGTTTTGGCGCGCATCACGCCGGAGGTGATCTGGTACCCGGCGCGCGCAAACAACGTGGTCGCGTTGCGCATCACCGCCCGGTCGCGGCCGGAACCATCGGTAACCGGAGGATGCCAGTTGCCCGCACGGATCGCCTCCGGCAATTGCGCCACGCTCGCTTCGCCCAATAGCTGCGCTTCGCGCGCTGAAAGGGGCTGACCGCGCATGGAGAGCGCGCTTTCATCGAAAAAGGAAGCGGTGCGGCGATAAAGATTGCTGAATAGATTTGTATTTATCCATTCAAAATCAAAAAGATAAAAGAAAGCTTCCCGCACATCCCGCTGTGCAAAAACCTCCCGGCGGCTATTGAACACAAAGCCAGACATCCCCTTGGGGGCGGCGCTGCGGATCTCCTCGCGCAGCACCCGGCCCTCGTTTATGGCCGGAAAATCATAGCCCTGCCGCCATTTGGTGGGGTCGAGTTCGAGGCGGTAATCGAGCGCGCCGGTCTTGAAAGCCTCGAACATCGTGTTGGAATCCCGGAAGAATTCCAAGGTGATCGTATCAAAATTATACAAGCCGCGATGGATCGGCAGGTCTTTGGCCCAATAATCGCTCCGTTTTTTGAGAACCAAGCGCGCGCCGGGCTCCAGGCTTTCAAGGGCATAGGGCCCTGTGCCCAAAAACGGCGTAAAGCCCATGCGTTCAAAGGTTTCCGGGTCGGTTGCATGGGCGGCAAAAACCGGCATCATCGCGATAATCAGCGGCAATTCCCGGTCACCCACGGCCTTGAAGGTAAAGCGAAGGGTGTGCGCGTCGCGGATGTCAATGCGGGCGACTTTCTCGCCATTGCGCCGATACGTCTCGCGCCCCTTGCTGGTCAAAAGGTTCCAAGAAAAAGCGACATCCTGCGCCAGAACCGGCTTGCCATCGGCAAAGCGGGCCGCCGGGTTGAGGCGGAATTCCACGTAAGAGCGATCCTCGGGGGTGGCGATACTCTGCGCGATCAACCCGTACAGCGTAAAGGGTTCATCCTCGGAGCGCATCATCAGTGGTTGCAGGATGAACGGGATCAAGGCGCGCGGCGCATTGCCCTTGAGCGCCAAAACATTGAGCGAATCGAACGTGCCCGCAACCCCCATGCGGAACGCGCCGCCCTTTGGGGCATCCGGGTTGGCATAGGGCAGATGCGCAAAATCGGGCCCCAAGGCGGGCTCGCCATGCATTGCGATCGCGTGCCGATGCGGCGCCTCTTCGGTGGCAAAGGCGGCAGGCGGCAAAAGCAGGGCCAAAAGCGCCGCGCAGATTTGCCAGCCGCGCGCGCGCAAAGGGCGCGGAAGCGGTGTCGGGGCCAGCTTGAGGCGCAACGCTTCGAGGCGCAGCAGGAGGAGGCGCAACACAAGACGCATGCGCATCGTCCGTGCGCGTGCAAATA
Source organism: uncultured Methylobacterium sp. (assembly GCA_964526275.1). GTDB lineage: Bacteria > Pseudomonadota > Alphaproteobacteria > Rhizobiales > Beijerinckiaceae > Rhabdaerophilum. The sequence continues at coordinate 7,871 of CAZGKS010000062.1, forward strand.
CGCTGGGCCGAATCACGGCGCTCAAAACCGACATCATGGCTTATTTGTCATGCATCGGCGGCCGGTGTAAAGCGCGCCGCCGCTTTCTGCCGATCCGCCTTAACCGCTGAAAGTCGCAAGGAGATCCAGATAAAAGGAGATCCAGATTATCTGGGATAAATCCATAAACTGGTTTGCGCCTTCCGGTGGGGCGCTCTTGGGGGATGGGGGGGCTTGGGGAGGCGCTTTTGCCGGATCGGGGGCTTTTGCCAAGGTTTTACGCCTGCCGGGGTTAAGGGGTCGCCCGGCGCACGGTAAAAAATAGGGTGGATAAATTTGGGTTCCCTCCCGCGTTGGTTTGCTCTAGAAGGTGGTTTGCCCTGTTCTCCCGCTGGAGTATCTTATGAGCGAACGCCAGAAGGTTTTTCAACCTAAACACGCGATTGCGGTAACCTGTGCCGCTATTCTTGTCGGTACCGAGATTATCGCGGCCGCTTTGGCCCTTGGCTGGGCGCTGGGTGGTCTGCTCGGTTGGGGCGAAACCGCACGCCTCGGATTGATCGGCGCAAGCCTGATTTTGGGCGTGTATCTCACCTATCTTTTTGTTATGCGCGCTTTGCAAGCTGAGCCCGTTTATCTGTAAACTCGTTTGTCGATAAACGTGGTGCGCGCCTGCCGAACAAGCGGTGGCAGAACCTTTGGAAACCCCCGACAGGATCACCCGATAAGCGCCCCACCAGATCCGGCGCTTGCCGACTTAAACACAGCGGGGCAAGCTCATCTTAGAAGTTATGGGCGCCAAGTTATCAGGGTGAGGTTATCGGGGTAAGGTTATCGGATCAAGCTCAACGGAACCGCGCGTTTGGGGAGCGGGTTGAGCGCTTCTCCTTGAACATGAAGTTCCCGGAAGCCAATCCGCGCAACCGGCGCCTCGCGGTTTGAAATACCCGCCACACTGGCAATATCCGCGATACGCGGCGCCGTGGGAATATAAGCCGAGCGATTGAGCGCGCGGATCGCTTGCACCATCTGCACGGGCTTGGCATGGGCCTCTGCGGCAACAAACGCGGTAGCCTCATGGCGCGCGCCCGGCTTGCCACGAAACTCCTTCAAGCCAGTGCTGGTCATGGCCAGATCGCCGGGGCGCAGGGTCGGATCCGCCAGCAGGGCGGAGGTTTTTTGCGTTTCCCCGCGCGCACGGCACGTACAGGCGGCAACCGTCTCCCGGCGATAGCGGAAAGCATTGGGGAGCGCCGAATAGGAAAGGCCCCCGCGTTGCAAGGCGTCGAAATCCTTGGCGTTTCCAGACATGGAAAACAGCTGTGTCTGGGCGGAAGGGCATAGTTTTGTGCAGGTATTTTCAGGATCCGCACCGCTTTGAGAGGCTGTATTGACCGGAAAAGCGTAGCCATCGCACAAGCGGACACAATAATTTTGCGCTCCGCGAGTACTAACCCCGCCCAAAGAGGAGACGTCAATCCCCAGCAGGCGATCCACATCGCGCGCGGAAAGGGCCGGATACGCGCGAGGGTCGAGTTTAGGTTGGCTGGAGTTTGACGCTGGACGAGCGCTTGTCAATAACGGCATCGATAAAGCGCGACGCGTTTCAGCAGAAGCCCGCGCCCGTGGCAAAGCCGGGGGAGGGGTCATCGGGCCCGGTGCGCTGAACGAGCCTACCGGGTTAACCCGCGGCCCGACCATGGGCAGAAAATTCGAGACAAAGTTCACAAAACCCGTTTTGGGAGGGGCAGCGTTCGAGGAATCATACGCCCAAGCGGCGGTGGTAAATCCGGCCGCCCCAAGGCTTGCCAGCAGAAGGGCCAAAGAAAACCTGACATGGGAAAGCCCAACCTGCCGCCCAACCGCCGATTTACCAAACCCCATGACGCGACACTCCGAATCCTGCATTTACATTAACGATTTATTAAGAAATCAGTTCAGGGTCAAAATCAACTGAAATGTCATGTTTCGACACAATTCACACAGATTTTGTTTTGCGCTGATAACGGTGCATTAAGGATAGGCAAG
>CAZGKS010000063.1:0-8653 GCA_964526275.1 uncultured Methylobacterium sp.
GGGGTGACCTTAGGGAAAGTGCCACAGAAAACAAACCGCCGGGCGTGCCCGGTAAGGGTGAAACGGTGCGGTAAGAGCGCACCGCCGGGGCGGTAACGCACCGGGCAGGGCAAACCCCACCGGGAGCAAAATCGAATAGGGATGGCGCGAAGCTGCAAGGTTTCAGGGCGTTCTGGGCCTGCCATCCGGGTTGATTGCACGAGAGGCCGCGCAAGCGACCTCCTAGAGGAATGATCGTCGCGCCGGGGTAACCCGGCCTTACAGAACCCGGCTTACAGGCCGACTGGCAATTTTGCTTCTTTTCAACACCTTGTTTTTCAGCTCCCTGCTCGTGGTTTTCACACTCCCCCAAGGCTTTTCCCTTCCAGGAGGATGGTATGTCCCAACCCCTGCCGCCCCTTTCCCATCGTTGGTATGAGGATATGCTGGCCATTCTCACCGGCACGCTATGCGTTGCGTTCGGGGTGCTGCTTTATGCGCAGGCGCGTATTCTGGTGGGGGGAACGACCGGGTTGGCGCTGCTGGTGCATTATGCCAGCGGAGGGGCCTTCGGGATGCTCTATTGGCTGCTCAACCTGCCCTTTTATGGCTTGGGATGGCGCAAAATGGGCCTTGCTTTTGTGATCCGTACCGCGGCCGCCGTTTCTCTGGTGTCGCTATTTACAACGTTTCTGCCGCGCTGGGTGACCCTTTCCGCCGTAGAGCCGCTGTTTGCCGCCCTGTTCGGCGGGGTGTTGATGGGGCTTGGTCTGCTGGTGCTTTTTCGTCACCGCACCGGGCTTGGCGGGGTGAATATTCTCGCGCTCTATCTGCAGGAGCATTACGGCTGGCGCGCGGGTTATGTGCAGCTTGGCCTTGATCTGGCCATTCTGGCAGGCGGGATTTGGGTGCTCCCGCGCGAGGCGCTGGTGTTTTCCGTCATCGGTGCGGTGGTGGTCAATCTTGGCCTTGCGATCAACCATCGCCCCGGGCGCTACCTTGGCATGAGTTAACCGCCATAATGGGGCGATCGCGCATTTATTGCTTGCGCTGGTATCATGATCTTGCCACTTTCAGGCAATAGGCTGCACGATAAGCAGGCTACACGATGTCTAAGCTTTTCAATCCGTGATTCCACCGTTTCAATACGTATAACCGTAACCGAACCCCCGAGGTATCCCATGACCAAGTCCTTTTCCATCGCAGCTATCGCGCTTGTGGCGTTAACCCTGGGTGCCTGTTCGGCGCGCGAAGAGCGGGCACTCACCGGCGCGGGTATCGGGGCCGTTGCGGGCGGGTTGATCGGCGCGGCCGCTGGCGGGCGTGGCGGGGGCGCGTTGGCCGGTGCGGCGATTGGCGGGGCCGCAGGCGCGATTATTGCTGATTCTACCCGCCCGCGCGAAGAATGCGTGCGCGTGCGCTATGATGCTTATGGCAACGCGGTTTGCACGCGTTATCGCCGGATCTGACCGCATCCGCCCTGTACCCTACCGGCGCTTCCGCTTTTTGCTGAAGCGCCGGGCTTTAAGATTTGCAGGCCTTAAGCGTTGCAGGCCTTGCCCTTTCTTGGGCCGTGGATACAATCACACGGTAGCGGGCATATAAGGCCGCGCGTGATTTGAGCCTGCATCCATGCCCCCCCAAAGCACTTTCCACCGAGGCGCTCTCCCTCAAAGCACTTTCCACCGAGGCACTGGACGATGACCCCCACGGCTTCCGATCCAACCTCTCCGGCTAAAGCACAGACGCTTGCGCCCGATAGCCCCTTGGCGGACCGGGTGTTTCCCTCTCCCAACCATGGCGAGCGGCGCGGCGATGCACGCCCGGATATGATCGTGCTGCACTATACCGGCATGCCGCAGGCCCATGAGGCCTTGCAATGGCTGGCGAACCCGCTCTCAGAGGTCTCGTGCCATTATTTTGTGTTCGAGGATGGCAGGATCTGGCAAATGGTGCCCGAACAAAGGCGCGCTTGGCATGCGGGTGCCGCCTACTGGCAGGGCGTGCGCGATCTCAATTCCCGCTCGATCGGGATCGAGATTGCCAATTGCGGCCATGACCTGACCAAAATGCCGCCAGAACCTGGCGCGTATCCGGATTTTCCTTCCGCGCAAATCGAGGCGCTGATCGCACTGGTGGCCGATATTGCCGCGCGATGGCGCATCCCAAAGGCGCGGTTGCTGGCGCATTCCGACATTGCCCCCGGCCGCAAGGTGGATCCGGGCGAGAAATTCCCGTGGGACAGGTTGGCGCAAGCCGGGCTGGGGTTGTGGCCCGATCTTGGGCCCGATCTTGGGCCAGGTTTTGGACCAGGTTTTGGGTCAGACCTTGCCGCTTTTAACCCGCGCGGGCAGGGGAGCGGCCAGCAGGCCTATACGTTGGGGGCGCAGGGGGTGCCGATCCGCGCGGCGCAAACCCTGTTCGCGCGGCTGGGCTACGAGCTTGCCGTGACCGGCCTGTTCGATACCGCCATGCAGGCGGTTGTTTCTGCGTTTCAACGCCACTGGCACCCCCAAGCGGTCAGCGGTATTCTCGACCTTGCAACCCTTGCCCGCCTCAAAGCCGTGCTGGATCTGGCAGAGGCCGATCTGGCCGTTTCCACACGCACAGGCGCCCCCCCTGCGCCCAAACCAGAGCCCGGCCACGGGCCAAAGGCGGATGAACCGCATATCCATGAGCCGCATCATGCCCCGTAACCCCCCTGAACTTCCCGCCAATACTCCGGCGCAGGCGCGCAAAAAACGCCTTGCCGCCGCCCTGCGCGAAAATTTACGCAAACGCCGAGGCCAAATCCGCCCTGAAAAAAATCTGCCCAAACCCTCCGAAACATCTGTGCCCACCCCCGACACACCGGAAGGAGGATAGCGCAGGCAAGGGGCGCCGGAACAACCAAGCGGCGCGCGGTTGTCTGGCACGGCGGATCGCTTTTCGCGGGGCCGTTGCATCCCCCCTGCTTGAAACGCGCCCCTCAACATCTGCCTCCAGACAGGGCTTGCCTCCAGACAGGGCTTGCACACAAAGCTTGCCGTGCATCGTGCCGCGCGTTACCTTGGTATGCTGGCTTGCAGGCGTGGTTGGTATCGTCGTTGTGCAAGCCGCTGCCCCCTCACCCCAAGGAGAGCGCCGTGAGTGTTGTGCCCCAACTCGCTTTTACCCATCCTGCCTTTGCCCTTGGCGCGGATGAACTGGCCTTGCAGGAAATGGCTTTGGCCTTTGCGCAAGAAAAGCTCGCCCCCGATGCTCTCCATTGGGATGAGCACAAAATCCTGCCCGTGGCGGTGCTGCGCGAAGCAGCTGCCTTGGGCATGGGGGGGCTTTATGTCCGCGAGGAGTATGGCGGCTCCGGGCTCTCACGGTTGCAAAGTGCCGTGATTTTCGAGGCCTTGGCGCAAGGTTGCCCTTCGGTAGCGGCGTATCTTTCCATTCACAACATGGTGCTGGGCATGATCGACCGGTTCGGCACCCCCGAACAGGCAGCGCGCTTTTTGCCTGATCTAATCTCCATGGCGCATCTGGCTTCCTATTGCCTGACCGAGCCGGGGGCGGGCTCAGATGCTGCCGCGCTGACTACCCGCGCACGAAGGGAGGGCGATTTTTATGTGTTGGATGGGGTCAAGCAGTTTATCTCGGGGGCGGGGGAATCCCAGATTTATGCCGTTATGGCGCGCACCGGGGCCGAGGGCGCCAAGGGTGTTTCCTGCTTTTTGGTCGAAAACGGCACCAAGGGCCTAAGCTTTGGCGCTAACGAGAAAAAAATGGGGTGGAACGCCCAACCGACCCGGCAGGTCCTTCTGGATGGGGTGCGGGTGAGCGCGCAGCATCTTTTGGGCGCAGAGGGGCAAGGGTTTGCCATCGCCATGGCGGGGCTGGATGGCGGGCGGATCAATATCTCCGCCTGTTCGCTGGGCGGGGCAGTCGCTGCGCTGGAAAAGGCACGCCTCTATATGGCCGAACGAAGCGCCTTTGGTAAAAAATTGCAAGATTTCCAAGCGCTTCAGTTTCGCTTGGCCGATATGGCGATCGAGCTGGAGGCGGCGCGTGTAACGCTCTATGCCGCCGCCGCCAGCCTAGACCGCAAAGCCGCCGACGCCCCCCTGCGCTGCGCTGCCGCCAAACGCTTTGTGACCGAAACCGCTTCCCGCTGCGCCAATCAAGCGCTGCAATTGCTGGGCGGCTATGGTTATTTGCACGAATATGGCGTTGAAAAAATCGTCCGGGATCTGCGCGTGCATGAAATTCTGGAAGGCACCAACGAAATCATGCGGCTGATTGTCGCGCGCGACCTGCTCACGCGGGCATGAACGCGTTTTTTGCGTCCTTTGCAGAGCGCCCGGTCTGGCTGATGGCCGGGGTTGTGGCTGTGTGGCTGGGCATGCGGTTTATCTGGGCGCCCAAAGGCGGCGCGCCGCGTCTTTCCGCGCTTTTTCGCCGTGAGCCTGCCTTGCCGGTTGCGGCGCTTGGGCCGGAGGCGCTGACCACCTTAACCGCGCATCTTTGTGCCTTTGCCAAGCAAAACCCTGAAATTGAAGGGGTATTGCTGGTAGGCCCCTTTGCTGCCGGCACAGCCGATACCACCAGCGCCGCCCAGTTTTATCTGTTAACGCAATCTCCGCAGGCTTTTGCAACCCCGCAAGCCTTTGACAGCTGGACCTATCCTGCCGCCGGGCACCCTGTTTTGCGCCACGATATCGAAGCCTTTGCGCATGGTTTCATGCATCGTATCGCGGTGAAAGGCGCGCCGCTTATCCTGATTTTTATCGGCGATCCGGCGATTTGGGCGCCTGCTGCCCCCTCTCTTGCGGCCTCGACAGGGGACAATGGGCCCCTCTCTGCCCTGCCCTTGGCGCTGGAGCAGGCCTGTCTGCACGGCATGCGCGTGCTCTATGATGCCCGCGGAAATGCCACGCGCTGGCGGCAAATATGGGCCAGAAAGCTGCGCAACACCGCGTAATACCAAGGGCGTTTGGCATAAGCGCGCCGCGCAGAACCGTGTGCGCTCAAGCCGCACCCTTTGGCCGCAAACCCGCAATGCAAGCGACTATTGCACCGGTTTTTTAAGATTTTCATGCCATAACCTACGCTTAAGGCCTGCGGCACAGGGCCAAATCGCACAAAGCAAGCTGCACAAAGCAAGGCGCAAAACGCGCCAAACCGCTCAAGGAACAGATACCATGCTCGATCAAATTCTTGGTGGCAGCAGTAGCGGCATGAGCGGGGCCAATGCGTTGGCGTTGTTTCAATCGATAACCAAAACTGGCCTTGCTGCGCGCGAAGCGCAGTTCAAAAAACGCGCGGATATTCAAAACGAGATCGCCTTTTTTCGTCAAAATGCCGCCAAAGTACAAAATACGGATGGGTTTTTTGCAACCAAGCGCCTGCACGCCTTCGCGCTCAAAGCGTATGGCATGCCTGAAGAGATTACCTATGCGGGACGCTCCAAACAGGTGATGATGTCGGATACCACCTCCTCGACCTCGCTTGCGCGGCGGATGAGCGATCCGCGCCATGCCGCTATTGCCGCCGCGTTCGATTTTGCCCATAAAGGGGTGGATAAACTCAAGGATCCGGCCTTCGTTGAAAAGGTGATCGCCAATTTTGTCAGCTCGCAATACGAGGCCAATATCGGGGAAAGCGCACCCGCCTTGTCGGATGCCTTGTATTTTCGCCGTAAAATTGGCACCCTTACCTCAACCTATCAATTAATCGGCGATGGCGTGCTGCTGGGCGTCGTGATGGATGGCGCCGGTATTCCGCGCACGGCGGCAGGGCAATCCATGGAAAAGCTGAAAGCCAATATCGAGCAGAAATTTGACCTGAAAAAAGCCAAAGACCCGGCTTATGTCGATAAATTCATCGCGCGGTTTCTGGTGATGCGGGATATCCAGGCCATGCTGTCCAGCGGATCCCCTCTGGCCGGTATGTTGGGGTAACCCTCTCTTTTTTGGCAGCGACCGCCAACAACAACAGGTGGAACCAAATAACAGGCTGTCTTTGCACCCTCTCTTTATAAATTATGCCTGCTTTATACATTATGCTTGCAAGGCCTGTGGCGAAAAGCTCTTCAAAAACCGCAGCATGACGCGCAAAGCGACATCGGCATCGGCGGCGGTCATGGATTCTGCCGGGTTGTGGCTTATCCCGCCCTTGCAGCGCACAAACAACATCCCCATGGGGCATACCCCGTCAAACACCATCGCATCATGCCCCGCCCCGGAAGGCAGCGTGATAGGCGTAAACCCTTCCGCGCGAATGGCGCTCGCCAGCCCGTTCTGGATTTCCGGATGCGCAAGCGCCGCTTTTTCCTCGTACCCTGCGGAAATTTCCAGCGTAAGCCCGCGTTTTTGCGCAATGCTCTCCATTTCCGAAAGCACGCGCGCCACCCCTTCCTTGCGGGTTTCATCGTCGGGGCCGCGCAGATCCAGGCTGAAACGCACCTCCCCGGGAATAACATTGACCGCGCCGGGCAGTGCTTCTATTTGCCCGATCGTGCCGACCATGCCCGGAAGATCCTGCGCGATCCGCTCCACCGCCAAGGCGATCTGCGCCACCCCGGCCAAGGCATCCTTGCGGTAAGCCATCGGCACCGTACCGGCATGGCCTGCCTCCCCCAGCAGCCGCCCTTTGAAGCGCTGGATGGAGGCAATGCCGCTCACAATGCCGACCGGCTGGTTTTGCGCTTCCAGAACAGGCCCTTGCTCGATATGCATTTCAAGATAGGCGAGCGGCTTGCGCGCCAACCTGGCAACCCCTGCGCCCTCCAGCCCGAACGCTGCCAGAGCCGCGCGCAAAGGGATGCCGTCGGCATCGGTTGCTTCGAGCGCCGCGTCCTCAAATTTGCCTGCCAAGGCGCGCGAACCCGACAAGGTTATCGGAAAGCGCACGCCCTCTTCATCGCCAAAGGCTACCAATTCGATCGCAAAGGGGAGTTTGATCCCCTCGCGCCGGATTTCCTCGATCAGCGACAACCCAGCGAGCACACCCAGATTGCCGTCGTATTTGCCGGCATCGCGCACGGTATCGATATGCGAGCCGATCAGCACGGCGGGCAGGCCGGGCGTTGCCCCTTCCAACCGGCCGCTGACATTGCCAATCGCATCGAGCACCGGATCAAGCCCCGCCGCGCTAAACCACGCCATCACGGTCGCAATGGCGGCTTTATGCGCAGGCGAGAGATAAAGCCGGGTGAGCTTGCCAGGCTCATCGGTATGCAGCGCCAGGGCATCAAGCCGTGCCATCAGCCGCTCGGTTGCCGGAAGATTGGAAAGATGCGCCGGAGAGGTCATGTTCTCGCTCGTCTTGTAGGGGATGCAGGAGGATACAGGCTGCGTTATCGTTAGGGCGCGATCAGGCCGTGGCTTTGCGCCCATTGCGCCAAAGTCACGCGTTCTTCGCGTGTCATTTCGCTGACATTGCCCGGCGGCATGGCGGTGCTGGCGACCGCATGGAGCACAATTGCCGGGCGCTGGCGATTGATAAACTCGGGCTCATCCAGCCGCACGGCTTTCGGCGCGGTGGTGAGCCCCGGCCAGCCGGGGGTTGCGGTATGGCACATGGAACAGCGCGAGATAACAATCTCGTGGGCTTTATCGTCCAATGCCGCGCTTCGTTGCACGGCAGGGCCCGTTAGCAGGGCATTTTGCAGCGGCGAAGCCTTCCACGATACCCACAAAGCGCCGATCACCAGCAAAATCGCGACAATCCACAACCCCCACAACGCCTTGTGGCCTTCGCTATGCCAGACATTATAAAAATGGCGGATGAGCGCACCGGCGATTGTTACCAGAGCCACAACAACCGGGATGACCGCGTTGTTTTGGACCAAGGGATAATGGTTGGCGAGCATCAAAAACACCACGCCAAGGGTTAGGTAATTGTTGTGTACCGAGCGTTGTTTCGCCTGCTTGCCCAGTTTTGGATCCGGCTTTTCCCCGATAATCAGGGCAGCGACCACCTTTTTCTGGTTGGGGATGATAATACGAAACACATTGCCGCTCATGAAGGTGGCCATCAAGGCGCCGGTATGGATCAGCGCGCCACGGCCTGAAAAAACCTGCGCAAAAAACCAGCTCATCCCCACAACGAACAGCAGGCCGACAACCGCAAGCCCCAGCTCGTCATTCCCCAAAGGGGATTTGCACAACAGATCATAAAACACCCAGCCCAGCAGCAAGGCACCAAGGCCAATGCCCACCGCCTGCACAGGGGTAAGCACCCGCACCGCAGGATCAATCAAAAAAAGGCTCGCTTGGGCATAATAGACCCAACCCAACAGAAAAAAGCCACTGAGCCACGTCGTATAACTTTGCCATTTATGCCAGGTCATTTCTGCGGGTAACCGGTCCGGGGCGACCAGATATTTCTTGATCTCGTAAAACCCACCGCCATGGACATCCCAGGCGACACCGCCCTTGCCCGCCGGAATGCGCGGATGGCGGCGCAAGCTGGCATCCAGATGCATGAAAAAGAACGAGGAGCCAATCCAGGCCATCGCGGCGATCACGTGCAGCCAGCGCAAGGCAGCATTGCCCCATTCCATGATAACAAATTCGAGCATATCTTCCCCTTGTGGTGGTTCGTTCTGGATCGTTTTGGTTTTTTGTCAGTTGGTTTTGCGGTTTTCTTAGGGTTGCAGGGCAATGCACGCCTTTTTGGCGCATTCCCCCCAGAAAATCAG
>CAZGKS010000063.1:8663-9868 GCA_964526275.1 uncultured Methylobacterium sp.
ATTGGTAATGTTATCGATATTAAAAACAAAAAATAGTGTGCAGTGCAAAAAATCGGTTTTATCGTGGTCTTTTGTCTCCTTGTTCTCGCTTTGATACACAGGCATGATAGCCTTTGAGACAAAACAGCCCTTTGGACAAGCAGGCGGGCGGCTCAACCGCACCCCCACCCTACATGGAGATATTCAATGGATATGATCGGCGAAAGACGTATCGAAGCGCCCAGAACGGTCGTTTTCGCAGCCCTCAACGATACGCAGGTGCTCCGGGCTTCTATTCCGGGCTGTGAAAGCGTCGAGCGCGAGGGAGCGGATAAACTGCTCGCCAAGGTGACGCTGAAAATCGGGCCGGTGAAAGCCACGTTTTCGGGCGTGATCACGCTCTCGGATCTCACCCCGCCGGAAAGCTACACCATCAGCGGTGAGGGACAAGGCGGGATTGCAGGCCATGGACGCGGCAGCGCCGATGTCCGGCTGGAGGCCGTGCCGGGCGCGGGCGGGCAGGAGGCGACCTTGCTTCATTATACGGTGCGGGCGGAAGTTGGCGGCAAGATCGCTCAGCTTGGCTCTCGACTGATTGATTCCACCGCCAAAAAGCTCGCCGATGATTTCTTCAGCCGCTTTGCGCAGATTGTCGCGCCGGACAGCGCCGCACAAAGCGATACCGCAACACAAGAGGCCGCTGCCTCTGCAGGCGCGCAAGCGAATGAGAGCGTGGAAACTCCCGAAAATCCGGCCGCAGGCGCGCATAAATGGTGGCAATTCTGGCGCTAGCGCAATTCCAGCGAAAACGGGAACCGGTTTTGCGTCCGGAATTGCGTTAAAACAAAGAGATAGAGCGTTTCAGGCGATTCAACCATCGCTGGAAACGCTCTAAAGGGGAGCGGCAAGAATGCTCAACTCCCCTTTGCTTGGTATGTGCACAAAAAGACAAAGCGCGCTCTGATGGCGCGCTCTGCCCTTATACCCATGGCCCTGGATGCTGACGCATAAGGCCATTAGGCCATTGAAGCGAACGAAACGATCTTGTTTTAACAAGGGGTACGATCGTTTCGTAAAAGTCCTTTTCAAGGATCGTTATCTTACTCGCTGTTGCGGTTGCCCATGAGGCTGAGCAGCATCTGGAACATGTTGATGAAGTTCAGATACAAGGTCAGCGCGCCCATGAGAGACCATTTCTGCATCAGGGTCTGGTCACCGGCCACAGC
>CAZGKS010000064.1:0-7877 GCA_964526275.1 uncultured Methylobacterium sp.
TCGGCACGCTGATCACGGCTTTGGGCACGGGGATCGGGCGGGAGGAATTCAACCCCGATAAATTGCGCTCTCACAAGGTCATTATCATGACCGACGCGGATGTCGATGGCTCGCATATCCGCACCTTGTTGCTCACCTTCTTCTTCCGCCAGATGCCGGAACTGATCGAGCGCGGGCATATCTATATTGCCCAACCGCCGCTGTATAAGGCTGCGCGCGCGCGGAGCGAAACCTACCTTAAGGATGAGCGGGCGCTTGAAGAATATCTGATCGGGGTAGGGCTCGATAACGCGGTGTTGCGGCTGGGCAACCAAGCGGAAATTGCCGGGGAAGAACTCCGCCGTGCGCTCGATGAGGCGCGCTTTATCCGCCAAGTGATGAGTGCGTTGCATTCGCGGTATGATCGGCGGGTGGTGGAGCAAGCCGCGATTTCCGGCGCGCTCAACCCGGCCATTTTTGGCGACCCGGACAAGGCGGCGCAGGCGGCAGATTATATCGCCCGGCGGCTGGATGCGGTGTCGGATGATCTGGAACAGGGGTGGCAGGGCGCGTTCGAGAATGGCGGCTATGTGTTCCGCCGCACCTTGCGCTCGGTGACCGAGGTCGCCTTGCTCGATGCCGGATTTCTTGTTTCTGCGGAAGCGCGCAAGCTCGATGAGCGCGCCGCCAGCTTGCAGGAGCTTTATTCCCGTCCTGCGCTGTTGTTGCGCCGGGCCGATGAAATCCGGATCGCGGGGCCGATTGCCTTGTTCGATGCGATCACGACCATTGCGCGCAAGGGGCTGGCGTTGCAGCGCTATAAAGGCCTTGGCGAAATGACCGCCTTGCAATTATGGGAAACCACGCTCGATCGCAATGTCCGCTCCTTGTTGCAGGTCAAGCTCAAGGATGTGGCGGAAGCGGAAGATATTTTCGTGCGCTTGATGGGCGATGTGGTGGAGCCGCGTCGCGCCTTCATTCAGGAGAACGCGCTTAATGTCGCCAATCTCGATATTTAAGGCAGGTTGACGACGGATCGCGCGGGTGTGTGGGGTGACTTCTTGAAAACAACCGCCGCGCAAAACAACCGGCGCGCCTGACCACAAAAGACAAAAGCAGGATGCGTTTTTATGAAAAGGCATCCTGCACGCGTGGTTTGTTTGCTGGGTGCGCGTGGTTTTAGAGCGTTTCCAGCGAAGATTGAATCGCCTGAAACGCTCTATCTCTTTGTTTTAACGCAATTCCGGACGCGAAACCGGTTCCAACGATCGCTGGAATGGCTCTAGCGCGCGAATTTGCGGTATTTGATCCGCTTGGGTTCCACGGAATCGGCACCCAGGCGACGTTTTTTATCTTCCATATAATCCGAGAACGAGCCCTCGAACCATTCGACGTGGCTATCGCCCTCAAACGCGAGGATATGCGTGGCGATACGATCAAGGAACCAGCGATCATGGCTGATGATCACGGCGCAACCCGCGTAATCTTCCAAAGCTTCTTCAAGTGCGCGCAGGGTATCGACATCGAGATCGTTGGTGGGTTCGTCCAGCAGCAGCACATTGGCGCCCGATTTCAGCATTTTGGCCAAATGCACGCGGTTGCGCTCCCCGCCTGAAAGCATACCGACCTTCTTTTCCTGGTCGCCGCCCTTGAAGTTGAACGCGCCGCAATAGGCGCGCGAATGCATCTGCTTTTTGCCCAGATAAATCACTTCCGCCCCGCCGGAGATTTCTTCCCAGACGGTTTTTTTATCCTCCAAAGCATCGCGGGATTGGTCGACATAACCCAGCTTGACGCTCTCTCCCACCGCAATCGAGCCGCCATCGGGCTGTTCGGCGCCGGTGATCATGCGGAACAGCGTGGTTTTGCCCGCGCCGTTTGGCCCGATCACGCCGACAATGCCGCCGGGCGGCAGTTTGAAGCTTAGATCGTCGATCAGCAATTTATCCTGAAACCCTTTGGAAAGGTGGTCAAAATCGATCACATTGGCGCCAAGCCGTTCTGCAATGGGGATGATGATCTGGGTGCCATCCGGGGCTTTCTCGCTGGCTTTTTGCACCAGTTCTTCATAGCGATGGATGCGGGCCTTGTTTTTGGCCTGCCGCGCCTTGGGGGAGGCAGAAACCCATTCCTGCTCGCGCGACATGGTGCGTTGGCGGGCGATATCCTCGCGCCCTTCCTGCTCCAGGCGTTTTTGTTTTTGCTGCAACCAAGAGGAATAATTGCCCTCATAGGGGATGCCGCGCCCGCGATCGAGTTCGAGAATCCAGCTGGTCACGTTGTCGAGGAAGTAGCGGTCATGCGTGACAATCAAAATCGCGCCCGGATAGCTGCGCAAATGCGCTTCGAGCCAATTGACGGTTTCGGCGTCAAGATGGTTGGTGGGTTCGTCCAGCAACAGCAATTCGGGTTGTTCGAGCAGCAATTTGCACAAAGCGACGCGGCGTTTTTCACCGCCTGAAAGGTTGCCTACCGCCCAATCATCGGGCGGGCAGCGCAGGGCATCCATCGCCTGATCGACTTTTGAATCGAGATCCCAGAGGTTTTTGGCATCGATTTCATCTTGAAGGCGGGCGCTTTCTTCGGCGGTGTCATCGGAATAGTTCATCATGAGGTCGTTGTAGCGATCCAGCACGGCCTGCTGAGCGGCAACGCCGAGTTTGACATTTTCGCGCACGTTCAAGGTGGTATCGAGTTGGGGCTCTTGCGGCAAATAGCCGACGCGCGCGCCTTCCGCCACGAAACCGTCGCCGGTCCATTCCTTGTCGATGCCCGCCATAATGCGCAACAGCGTTGATTTGCCAGCGCCATTGGCCCCCAGAACGCCGATTTTCGCATCCGGATAAAAGGAAAGGTGGATGTTATCGAGCACCTTCTTGCCGCCGGGATAGGTCTTGGTCAGACCCCGCATATGATAAATGAATTGGCGCGACATGATCTACCCACCTGAATAACGCCCCGGAACTGGGGAAAGCTCTGCTCTGGGTATCAATCGCGCGCACGGTTTTCAAGGATAATCGTCACAGCCCGGCAGGCTATGGCGCCAGCCGCTTGGGGCAGATAAGGCAGGGTTCCGGTTTGCCCGCGGGAGGTACGCTTCACCGGCATTCTGGTGGGGTTTGAGCCGGTTTTGCGTGGATGAGCGCGCAAAACCGGCACACGGGCAGGAATTTTAAATATTTTATAAACATAATTATTTTAACGTTGCTTTAATATCAAATAATATTTGGTAAATAAAAAATAATAAGTAACGTTAATTCTGTTTTAACTTAACCATGACATAGTTACTCACATGTAAGCGCGGTGAGAATACCGTGCCCGAGTATGTGAGGTTTTTACCATGCACCGCAACGCCATGACCAGTTTTTCCGCGCTGTTCTCGCTGGTTGCAATCGGCTCGGCGAGCTTTGCTGTCGCTGCCGATATGCCTGCCCCGCCGCCGCCCGTTCCCATGTTCCAGCCCGCTCAGAATGGCTATGAGCAGGGCAGCGGTTTTTATCTGCGCGGGGATATTGGCACCGGCGTCTATGACAGCTCCAAGCTTGAATATACCAACCGTCCGGCGGCTGCCGCCAACTATAGCTGGATGGATCTCAATAATTCGATCGGCAATTCGGCGGTTATTGGCGTGGGTGTCGGCTACCAGATGAATAGCTGGCTGCGCGGCGATGTAACCGCCGAATATCGCACCGCTGCCAAGATGGCCCATACCGAATTCCAACAGCCTAGCCCGGCTGTGCTTGTGCCCGTCGCGGCTGGTTCAAACGTTACGGCGCAGATGTCGAGCATGGTTGTGCTGGCCAATGCCTATCTTGATCTGGGTACTTGGAACCGCATCACCCCGTTCGTCGGTGCGGGTATTGGTTTGGCTTCAACCAATGTTCACAAAGCAGAAAATACCTCGTTCGGCGGCAGTTCGACAACCTCGTCGTTTAAGGATAAATCCAAGACCAATATGGCTTGGGCTATCCATGCCGGTCTTGGCTATGATCTGGCCAATAACCTCAAGGCCGAAGTGGCGTATCGCTACACCAATTATGGCGATGTGGCCTCCGGTGTGTGTGCGAGCTGCGCCAGCGATCGCGTGCTCAAGGCAGGCAATTTGACCTCGCATGATATGAAGGTTGGTATGCGCTATATCTTTGCAGATGCAGCCCAGAGCATGGCTCAACCGCTGGTGCGCCGTTACTGAAGACCAGCTGTTTCGCCTTTCTGACCTTGCTTTCAGCGCGGCCCCGAACGGGCCGCGTTTTTTGTGCGAAGGGTGCTGCACACCAAAAACGCTTCTGGTCTCCTCGCTGGTTTACTGCAAGGGTGCCGGCATCGGCACGGTTTCAATCGCCAGAGCATGCAGGCCACTGGCAAATTCCGCCGCCAAGGCGGTGTTGATCTGGCGATGGATCGCGACGCGGGACAGCCCGGCAAAGGCTGGCGCGCGGATGCGGATGCGGTAATGCGTTTCCCCGCCTTCGCGCCAACCCGAATGGCCGTGGTGTTTCTCGCTTTCATCGATCACTTCCAGCAGATCGGGCGAAAATTGTTGCAAGGCGGTCTCAAGGCGCTGGTGTCGGCGCATGGTTTTTCTCCGGGTTTGATCTATTTTCGCTTTCTTTCTAATTCGGTGCTTGCCGGATGCGAAGCGGGAATTTACATCTGGCCAGATGAATCTCAATTCGCCCCTGTTTGATAAAATCCGCACCCGCCCCAAAGCGGAAAGCGTGCAAGCTGAAGCCGTCAAACCGGTCTGCGAGCATGAGGGTTGTGCCCGCATTGGCGAGTTTCGCGCCCCCAAGGGGCGGGACCACGAGGGGCAGTTCTTTCGCTTTTGTCTGGAGCATGTGCGCGCGTATAATCAATCGTATAATTATTTTGCCGGCATGAACGATGACGGCGTACGCAGCTACCAAAAGGAGGCTTCGTTCGGGCATCGCCCGACCTGGTCTGCCGGGGTGAATGGCGCGTTCGACCCCAATTCAAAGGTGGATGCCGCCACCTTGCTGCGGGCGCGGCTGGAGCGGTTGCGTCAGGCCCGCGAGAATGCCGGGCGCGGGGGCGCCAAACCCATCGGCAATGCTGCTATCAAGGCGCTTGAAACGCTGGGGCTTGAACCGGGGGCGGATGCCCAGACCATCCGCGCGCGCTTCAAGGTGCTCGCAAAGGCCAATCATCCCGATCTTAACCGGGGGGATCGCTCGCGCGAGGATCGGTTGCGGGCAATCATTGAGGCGCATAACTACCTTAAAAGTGTGGGCCTTGCGTGAGGGTGCGGGGTTCCGGTGCGGGCAAGCCTGGGGTGGCCACGCCCGGATCTTGTAACAAAATTTAGCAAATCGGCCCTTCAACTGGTGGCGGCGATAGGCTAGAACTGACGGGGGATGCGCAACGGGCCTTGCGTTTTTGGGCGGCCGACCTGCTTTAGGCAGATTGGAAACTGCTTGATGCGGCGTGAAGTTTATCGTGTCGTTTCTTCGTCCCATGTGTTTCTTCGTCCCATGTGTTGATTATCCTTCAAGGTGTTTTGCCCAAGGTGTTCTTACCCAAGGTGTTCTATGACCAAAACCAAAGAAACGACCGCTGTTGCTGCCGGTGAGCCGGATACAACCTTTTCCGCCCGGGAGTTGTTCGGGATTGATTCCAATATCCAGGTTCCCGGTTATGCCGCGCGCAGCGAGCATGTGCCCGACCTTGACCCCGATTACCTGTTTGACCGCGATACCACGCTCGCCATTCTCGCCGGGTTTGCCCATAATCGCCGGGTTATGGTGACCGGCTATCACGGTACCGGTAAATCCACGCATATCGAGCAGGTGGCGGCGCGGCTCAACTGGCCGTGCGTGCGGGTTAATCTCGATAGCCATGTCAGCCGTATCGATCTGGTTGGCAAGGATGCGATCGTGCTTAAAGACGGCAAGCAGATCACCGAGTTCAAGGATGGTATTTTACCCTGGGCGTACCAGAACAATATTGCGCTGGTTTTCGATGAATACGATGCCGGACGCCCGGATGTGATGTTCGTGATCCAGCGCGTGCTGGAATCGTCCGGGCGGTTGACCCTGCTCGATCAATCGCGCGTTATTCGTCCGCACAAGGCGTTCCGCCTGTTTGCAACCGCCAATACGATCGGGCTGGGGGATACATCCGGGCTTTATCACGGCACGCAGCAGATCAACCAGGCGCAGATGGATCGCTGGTCGATTGTCACGGTGCTCAATTATCTGCCGCATGACCATGAGGTCAATATCGTCCGCGCCAAGGTGAAAACCTATGCCGGCAAGGAGGGGCTGGAGGCCGTCAACCGCATGGTGCGCGTGGCCGATATGACCCGCGCGGCCTTCATGAAGGGGGAATTGTCCACCGTCATGTCGCCGCGTACCGTGATTACCTGGGCGGAAAACGCTTCGATTTTTGGCGGCGATCTGGCTTTTGCCTTCCGGATCACCTTCCTCAACAAATGCGATGAACTCGAACGCCAGTTGGTGGCGGAATTCTACCAGCGGGCATTCGGCGTTGAGCTCAAGGAGAGTGCGGTCAATGTGGCCCTTGGTTAACCCGCAGCTAGAGCGCGGTTCGATCGGATAAAATCAGATCGCGCTCTGGCTTGCTATCGTTGAACGCATTTTCCTCCGGTCAACCGGTACCCCCTTGCGGTAACCACGTGATCGGAAAATGCTCTGTCATTTGCCTGCCCCGGAATTTTCCATGACCCTGCCCAACCGCCTTGCTCCCAAAGCTGAAGAAGCGCCGGTCGAACCGCTCAAGCGCGCGGTGGGCGGGGCTTTGCGCGCCATGGCCGGGCGCAAGGGCGAGGTCGAGGTTAATTTTGCGCCCGACCGCGCGGCTCTGGTTGATACGGGCGATGGCGCGCGGATCCGCCTGCCGGAGCCCCCGCGCAGGCCTAATCCTGCGGAGGTGGCGTTGCTGCGCGGCCATGCGGATTCTTACGCCTTGCGGCTGGCCTTCCATGATGAGGCGTTGCATCGGCGGCTGGCGCCCGATTCGCCGGAGGCGATGCGCGTTTTTGATGCCGTGGAGCAGGCGCGCTGCGAGGCGATTGGCGCGCGCGCCATGGTGGGCACGGCAAACAATATCGCGACCATGCTGGAGGCGCATTACCTCAAGGCCAATCTGGCCGATGTGACGGAGCGCGAAAATGCGCCCCTGGAAGATGCTCTCGCCATGCTGGTGCGCGAGAAACTCACCGGGGAAAAGCCGCCGCCTGCGGCGCGCAAGCTGACCGCTTTATGGCGCCCGGAAATCGAGGCGAAGGCGCAAAATACGCTCAACGCCTTGCCCGCAACCTTGCTTGATCAGGAAAAATTTGCCCGTTCCGTGCAAGCTTTGCTGGTGGATCTGGGGCTGGTGCAGCCGGAACTTCCGCTCGATCCGCACGATGAGACCGACGACGAGAGCGGGGATGAACCTGATTCCGAGGACGAGCAAAATAACGGCGAGGCGGAGCAGGAAGCCTCGCAAACGCTTGATGAAACCCACGCCTTTTCCGACGAAGTGGAGGGGGGCGAGCAAGAACAGGGTGACGGCGACCCCGGCGATGCGGAGGCCGATTCCGAGCTGATCGATGGCGATGCCCCGGCAGAAGAAGCGCGGCCAAACCCCAACCGCGCGCAGGCGCCGGAGGGGCTGCTCTACAAACCCTATACCACAAAATTCGATGAAACGGTGAATGCCGAAGATCTGTGTGATGCCGAAGAGCTCGCGCGCCTGCGGGCGTATCTTGACAAGCAACTGGCGCCGCTGCAGGGCGTGATCGGGCGACTTGCCAACCGCTTGCAGCGCCGCTTGCTGGCGCAGCAAAACCGGGCGTGGGAATTTGACCTGGAGGAAGGCTCGCTCGATCCGGCGCGGCTTGAAGCGTTCGGCATTACGGCGGAACAGGTGAG
>CAZGKS010000064.1:7887-9826 GCA_964526275.1 uncultured Methylobacterium sp.
ATCCGGCGCGGCTGACCCGTGTGGTGATCGATTCTATGCGTGGCACCTTTGCGCCGCTGTCCTTCAAACGAGAAAAAGACACCAATTTCCGCGATACGGTCGTGACGCTGCTGATCGATAATTCCGGCTCGATGCGCGGGCGCCCGATTTCGGTGGCGGCAAGCTGCGGCGATATTCTCGCCCGCACCTTGGAGCGGTGCGGGGTCAAGGTCGAGATTTTGGGGTTCACCACCAAAACCTGGAAGGGTGGCCAAAGCCGCGAGGAATGGCTGAAAGCCGGTAAACCCGCTTTGCCGGGGCGGCTCAATGATTTGCGGCATATTATTTACAAAAGCGCCGATACCCCGTGGCGGCGGGCGCGGCTCAACCTTGGTTTGATGCTGCGTGAGGGGTTGCTCAAGGAAAATATCGACGGCGAGGCGCTTTATTGGGCGCATCAACGCCTGCTGGCGCGGCGCGAGCAACGGCGCATCCTGATGGTGATCTCGGATGGCGCGCCGGTCGATGATACCACCTTGTCGGTCAATTCCGGGACGTATCTTGAAAAACATCTCAAATATGTGATTGCCGAGATCGAAAACCGCTCACCGGTTGAATTGCTCGCGATCGGGATCGGGCATGATGTCACGCGCTATTACCGGCGGGCGCTCACCATCACGGATGCCGAGGAACTGGGCGGGGCGTTGACCGATAAACTTGCCGAACTCTTCGCAGAAGGGGCCGCCTGATGCGGCGGGCCTTGTGAAAAAGGGGCTGGCCGCTGCCCTTATGCTGGGCTTTGTGCTCCTTTCTTCGGGGGGGCGCGCAGAACCAGTGCGCCCTTCCGCCGCGCGGGATATTCCCCTGACCGCAACGCGCCTTACCGCGTTTTCGCCTGCGCATCCGGCAGAGAAAATTTTCGGCCAACTCGAATTTCTGGGCGGGTTGGTGCTTAAAAGCGACGATCCGGATTTTGGCGGCCTTTCCGCCTTGCTGCTGGAGCCCAATGGGTCTGATTTCATAGCGTTAACAGACCGCGCGCATTGGTTCACCGGGCAAATTCGCAGCGAGGATGGCGCGCCGGTTGGCATAGACAAGGCGCGCCTTGTGCCGATGCTGGCGTGGGATGGCCGCTTGTTGCGCCGCACGCGGTTGTTCGATTCCGAGGGCTTGACCCGGCAAGACGGGCGATTGGTCGTCAGCGTGGAGCGCACGCATGATCTGCTTAGTTTTGAGACGATCCATGCCCGCGCCAAACTGCTGGAGGTGCCTGCGGGCGCAAAGAAGCTCAAGCGCAATGCCGGGATAGAGGCTTTGGGCACAATGCCCGCGCGCTCAAGCTATGCCGGGCATCTGGTGGCGATTGCCGAAGAGGCGCCCGCTGCCAGCGCAAATGCGGGTAGTGCAGATGCTGGTAGTACCAGCGCAAATGCGGATCATCCGGGTTTTTTGATCGGGCCGCGCGGCGGTACGTTTATGCTCAAAAACCGCGATGGGTACGCGGTTACCGATTTATGTTTTCTGCCTTCTGGCGATATGCTGGTGCTGGAGCGGCGGCTGGGCATGGTGCTCAATTTCGGTATCCGCATTCGCCGGGTTGCGCTGGAGGCCATCCGCCCCGGTGCATTGCTCGATGGTGCGGTCTTGCTGGAGGCATCGCTGGCGCAGGAAATTGATAATTTTGAAGGCATTGCCGCCCACAAGGACTTACAAGGGCGCACGATTATCACTTTGGTTTCAGATGATAATTTCTCGTTTCTTCAACGTAGCTTGTTGGTGCGGTTTGCGCTTTTGGGGGAATAGGTTCCCATAACCACGCGGTCGCAGGCGCCGGTATCGGCAAGGCATTGCGGGTTTTCGATACCCCCTGCCTGCGCTAGGGCGCAAACCGCCGCGCGCTGGTCATAGCCAATCTCTACTGCAACCAGCGCGCCCGGTTTTGCCCAAAGCGGCAAACCTG
>CAZGKS010000065.1:0-2833 GCA_964526275.1 uncultured Methylobacterium sp.
CGTGCCCCATGGCACGGTTGAGGGGGTTGACGTATCCATTTGCCGCCAAAATCGCGTCCGGAGGATTGCGGGAAAAGGAAAGAAAAAACGCTTTGCCTACGCACGAAATAAGGGATGCTCTTTCCTTTTTTGAGGCGAGCAACCTTCCATGTTTAAGGGGTCCTGACCCTAAATATGCTATGGGGTGCGCCAAGGCGCTTGCCAACCGGGCATAGGGCACGTAAACGGGAGAGAGATTTCGTGCTGTGTCGCTGGATTCTTTGTTCAAAGAACTGGTTGCGCAGCCCTCGAGTCTCGGCCTTGCTGCCGCCTTTGCCCAGAACTGGCTTTGCTCTGGATCCGCTGCCTTCGGGGAGTGATCGTGCGAGCGCTGCGTATGATCGGCAATTTTGCGTGCAGTTTTGGACGGAACCCGCCTTCGCTTTTGCTGGCGAAGGCTTTTGGGCACCGATCCCACTTGATCCGGTGTCCTGACGGGCCCCGCCGCGCAGAAAGGATGGGTTTCGTGTTTACACGTCCGATTCCCTCCGTCCCAACCATATTGGGTACGGTTGCATCCGGTTCACCCGTTTTTTTACGCCAGCAGCGTTTTGGGCATTCCAGCCCGCACCTGCTTTCCCCACAGCTTTTGTGCCCCCCCGTTTGCGCGCGTTCCGCCGCACGGATGCGTTTGCCCGACCGGGCAGCCCTTTGGGCACGTTTTTATTCCAGAGACCCCCATGAAAACCAAAATGTTGATCGATGCCGCCCACCCGGAAGAAACCCGGCTGGTCGTTGTTAAAGGCAACCGGATCGAGGAATTCGATTTCGAAGCCGCCAACCGCCGCCCGTTAAGGGGCAATATCTATCTGGCAAAAGTAACGCGCGTGGAGCCCTCGCTTCAGGCCGCGTTTGTGGACTTTGGCGGCAACCGCCATGGCTTCCTCGCGTTTAGCGAAATCCACCCAGATTATTACCAAATCCCGACCGCTGACCGCCTCGCCCTTCTCGCCGATGAAGAAGAAGCAGCCGCGCGCGAAGCCGACGATGAGGAAGCCGAAGAGGCCGCGCCCAAACCGCAAGCACGCCCCCGCAGATCCCGGCCCGATGCGCTAATAAGCGCCCCGGCGGACAAGGAGACCGATCCGGACGCCGCCCATGCGGATGCCGAGGATTTTTCTGACCAGGAACAATCTGCCCACGAACAGGAAGACGAAACAGACGATCCGCAAGACACCGCGCCCGCCCGCACCCGCGCAAGCACTTCCGATGAAGAAGCCGACGATACCGACGGCACAGAAGAAACCACCGAAGAGCACATCAACGAGCTTGGCACCGGCTCGGATGCCATGGAAGAAGTGCCCCGCCGGGCCCAGCCGCGCCTGCGCAAGCAATATAAAATCCAGGAAGTCATCAAGCGTCGCCAAATCCTGCTGGTGCAGGTTGTCAAAGAAGAACGCGGCAACAAAGGCGCCGCCCTCACCACCTATTTGAGCCTTGCTGGCCGCTATTCGGTGCTGATGCCCAATACCGCGCGCGGCGGCGGCATCTCCCGCAAAATCACCAGCATCGCCGATCGCAAGCGTTTGAAATCCCTCACCGCAGAACTGGATGTTCCCGCCGGTATGGGCATGATCTTGCGCACCGCGGGCGCAACCCGCACCAAGGTCGAAATCAAACGCGATTTTGAATATCTGATGCGCCTGTGGGAAAATATCCGCACGCTCACCCTGGAATCTTCGGCCCCCGCTTTGGTCTATGAGGAAGGCTCGCTGATCAAGCGCGCGATCCGCGATCTTTATTCGCGCGAGATCGAGGAAATCGAGGTTGCCGGCGATGAAGGCTACCGCGAAGCCAAGGAATTCATGCGCCTGCTCATGCCAAGTCATGCCAATGCCGTGATGCATTATACCGAATCCACGCCGATTTTCTCGCGTCATGGCGTTGAAAGCCAACTGGATGCGATGTTTTCCAGCAATGTCACGCTTAAATCGGGCGGCTATATCGTTCTCAACCAAACCGAAGCTTTGGTGTCGATCGATGTCAATTCCGGTCGCTCGACCCGCGAACACAATATCGAGGATACCGCGCTCAAAACCAATCTGGAGGCGGCAGAAGAAGTGGCGCGCCAATTGCGCCTGCGCGATCTGGCCGGGTTGGTCGTGATCGATTTTATCGATATGGAGGAAAACCGCAACAACCGCGCGGTCGAGCGTAAGCTTAATGAATGCCTGAAAAACGACCGCGCCCGCATCCAGGTCGGGCGGATTTCCCATTTCGGCCTGCTGGAAATGTCGCGCCAACGCATCCGCACCGGCGTGCTGGAAAGCTCGACCACGCCCTGCCCGCATTGCGCCGGCACCGGCCTGTTACGCTCAACCCCCAGCCTGGCCTTGCACGTGTTGCGCGCGCTCGAAGATTGGCTGCTGCGCTCCGCCACCCATAATGTCACGCTGCATACGCGGCTTGAAACCGCATTTTACATCCTCAACCAGAAGCGTGAAGCGCTCGCCGCCATTGAGGCGCGCTTTGGCGTCACCATCAACGTGATCGCGGAAGCAACGCTGCCGCCTGGCCAGCACCACCTGATCGAACGCGGGGAGCTGGCCCAGCCGCGCCCGGTGCTGATCGAGGCCCCACAAACACGCATGCACGCCGAGGCAATAACGCCTCGGGCACCTGCGGTTAAAGGCCGCGCCATCCACCCCGAAGATATCGACCTGGATGACTTACCGGATTTCGAAGACGAACCGGAGGAAGGCAGCGAAGAGCCCGATCAAGAACAAGGGCCGGGCAAAGAAGGCACTGCGGAACAAACCTCCGAAAGCGAAGAGGAACGCCGCCGCCGCCGCCG
>CAZGKS010000065.1:2843-9776 GCA_964526275.1 uncultured Methylobacterium sp.
GACCCCCGCAGCAGGCGAACCGCTGCGCGACGAGGGCGAAGAAAACAGCGTAAGCGCCACGCAGCCGGCGGCCCCCTCTCTCGAAGGCGAGGAAGAGGAAGCCACTGCAGCCGAAAAACGCCGTCGGCGTCGGCGTCGCGGCGGGCGTCGCAATCGTCGGGATCGCGACGGGGCGGAAGGCGCCTCGTTCGAGGCGCAAACGGACGCGCAAGACGATCTTGGGCAAGACGATCTTGGGCAGGACGATCTTGGGCAGGACGACACCGGAACCGACGCTCAGGCGCCTTCTACCGCAAATCCCCTGCCGCGCCGTAAGTCTGTGCCAAGCGACACCCCAGCCGATACCACGGCCACCGGGGTGAAACCCTCCCGCCGTCGCCCCCGTAAATCAGCAAACGAACCGGAAGTGGCAAGCGAACCGGAAACAGCCGCGCGGTCGGTTGAAGCGGCAGAACATCCTACTGAACAATCCTCTGCGGAAACATCTGACAAACCCAAAAAGCCGCGCGCCCGCAAAAGCGCCAGCCCGCAAGAGGCGCGTGGAGAGGAAACCACCCGCGCCGCCTCTGCGCAAGAAGCACCCGCCGCAGCCCCGGAAGGCGAAAGCGAAAGCGCCAAACCCTCCCGGCGCCGCAAGCCCCCGCAAAGCGAGGCAGCTTCCCCTGCCGCATCCGCGCAAGCGCCAAGCCAAACAGCGAACCAAGCACCAAGCTCGGTTATGGTTGCGCCCGCGCCAGCCCCCGCCAGCCCTATCGTGGCCGAAAGCAGCGAACCAACCGGGCCGCGCCGCACCGGTTGGTGGGCCAAAGCCAAGCAAGTGCTTGGCGGCGAATAACCACGCTCGCCCGGCTGCAACACCCAGCGCCGGGCGGCTTCATCCGATACCGCCAGATCAGCCCGAACAGGTTGCCCAAAAGTGAAGGCTAATTTTGCGCACCGACAGGCACGAAAACAAAGCGCTAAAACAAAAAGCCCCCATCTCTGGGGGCTTTTTGCATAGAGAAACCTAACCTTACGCTCAGACAGGCAGGGTATTGGCGCTGCTTGTCTCATCCTGAACAGGCGCGATGACCGCAACAACCGGCGCGGAAGCCTTACCCGGCACAAGAACCGACGCATGGGCTGCCGCAGCAATCGCCTTGTCTTGTTCGCGGATCAGTTCATCCAGCTGGCGGTTGATCGTTTCCAGCTGGGGGAGCTCGCCTTGTCCGCGCTCCAATTGGGCCAAGACCAACGGGGTTTTATCCGGCTGGTGCGAGGGCAAAGCTTGGCGATCGGCCTGGCTTTCGGCTTGCGCAACCGCAACCGCATGGGGCAAGCGTTCCGCAGGCATTGGAGCATCTTTTTCAGGCTGCGCGGGCGCCAATTGTGCGTCATCGAGCAGGGCAACGCGGTGCTTCAACGCGTCAAACACCCGCAAACTGTCGAACCCTGAACGGCTTGCCCGCAAGGCCTCGCGGATCATCCCGCCGATCCGGGAGTTCAAACGCTCCGGCCCCATTTGCAAGCTCCCGCCATCCTCGCTCCGGGTCAACATCGATAGGGAGGAGAAGCGCGCCGCATCATACTGGGCCTCCCAGCGCGCGGGGGTCTCCGGCGCGGGCAAGGACGGCGCCGCATCGGCAACCGGCACATGAACCGGTTCAGCCGCTTCGGGGGGGGGAGCAGGCAGCGGTTTGATCATCCCCCCATCACGAGGGATAAACCGCGACATATCAAACAAGGTCGAGCGATAATCGACCGGGCTGGAGCCCTCCTCGGCCATAACCGCAGGCTCCGCGCCGTCATCGCTCACCGCCTCCTGCGGCGGGATAAACCGCGACATATCAAACAAGGTCGCGCTGTAATCGACCGGGCCGGTGCCGTCCTCGGCCATAACCGCAGGCTCCGCGCCGTCAGCGCTCACCGCCTCCTGCTGCGGGATAAACCGCGACATATCAAACAAGGTCGAGCGATAATCGAACGGGCCTGAACCCTCCTCGGCCATAACCGCAGGCTCCGCGCCGTCATCGCTCACCGCCTCCTGCTGCGGGATAAACCGCGACATATCAAACAAGGTCGCGCTGTAATCGAACGGGCCGATGCCGTCCTCCGCGACCATCGGGAAATCTGCGGCCGCATCACCCGGCGCCGCCATGGTCATTGTCACGGTTACAGCCGCAGAATGCACCACCTCTTCCGGCGCCAGGCCCATCAGCCACCCATCCAGAGTAGGGTCGCCCGCGCTTTGCGCTGCCATGATCGCCGGAACATCGGCAGGGCCGCCTTGCTCCATCGCAACCATCGCGGTTTCCACCGCCGCCGCATCGAACACCATGCGCGGCTCCAGCGTGCGCAACCAAGGCGTGCTTTTTGACGCGATGGACAAATCCTGTTCCGGCTTGGAATAGGCACGAGATACCTTAGAAAAAGACTTGAAAAGCATTGAAATCATCCTTGTTGGCGTCTGATGCCTAAATTTCGCCCAATTTCATAAACGAACCATTAAAAATTCTGCATCATTAACACAACTAAGAGTTGTGATTAACGCGACGTAAAACCGCCGCCAATCTGTTGCCCTTCAGCATAAACACTCCCGCACCCTTTGCGCAAAAATGCAGCACGCAACCACAATATCCCCGTTTGCCCCTATCAGCCCTTGAAATTGCCGCGCAGGTCAAGGATAAGCACTCTTGGTTGGGCGCACCGCGCCTTCTCGCCAAATAATCCGCGCTAACTAATCCTGGATCGTGAGACACACCATGCCGCTGGATATCCGTTCTGCCCCCGCCAAAGCCCGCATCAAAGGCGCCAAAACCGATTGGGAACTCGTGATCGGCATGGAGATCCACGCGCAGGTCAATTCCAACGCCAAGCTGTTTTCGGGCGCCTCAACCGCTTTTGGCGGCGAGCCCAACGCCCATGTCAGCTTGGTCGATGCCGCCATGCCCGGCATGTTGCCCGTGCTGAACGAGGAATGCGTGCGCCAGGCCGTGCGCACCGGTCTGGGGCTCAAAGCGCAAATCAACACGTATTCGCGCTTTGACCGTAAGAATTATTTTTACCCCGACCTGCCCCAAGGCTACCAGATCAGCCAGTTCGCCCACCCGATTGTCGGTGAGGGGGAGGTCATCGTCGATGTGCCGGGGGAGGCCGACCCCATCACCGTGCGCATTGAGCGCCTGCATTTGGAGCAAGATGCCGGTAAATCCATCCATGACCAAGACCCCACAAATTCTTTCGTCGATCTCAACCGCTCCGGCGTCGCCTTGATGGAAATCGTCTCCAAGCCGGATCTGCGCTCCGCAGAAGAGGCACAGGCCTATGTGAGCAAATTGCGCACCATTTTGCGCTATCTGGGCACCTGTGACGGCGATATGGAAAAAGGCAATCTGCGCGCCGATGTCAATGTCTCGGTGCGCGAGCCCGGCCAGCCTTTGGGCACGCGCTGCGAGATCAAGAACGTCAATTCGATCCGCTTTATCGGCCAAGCGATCGAGGTTGAAGCCCGCCGCCAGATCGGTATTCTGGAAGATGGCGGCACGATCGACCAGGAAACCCGGCTCTATGACCCCGCAAAGCGCGAAACCCGCGCTATGCGCTCCAAGGAAGAAGCCCACGATTACCGCTACTTCCCAGACCCTGACCTCCTCCCCCTCACCTTGCCGGCAGGCTTCGTGGAAGCTTTGGCGCGCGAACTGCCGGAATTGCCCGATGCCAAAAAAGCGCGCTTCATGGCCCAATACGCGCTTAGCGCCTATGATGCCAGCGTGCTCGCCATGGAGCGCGACAATGCCGATTATTTCGAGGCCGTTGCAAAAGGCCGCGAGGGCAAGCTGGCCGCCAATTGGGTGATCAACGAGCTGTTTGGCCGCCTCAACAAGGAGGGGCTCAGCATCACCCGCAGCCCAGTCTCGACCGCCCAGCTCGGCGGCATTTTAGATCTGATCACCTCTGGCGCTATTTCCGGCAAGATCGCCAAGGACCTGTTTGAAATCGTCTGGATGGAGGGCGGCGACCCCGCCGCCTTGGTCGAACAGCGCGGCCTGAAACAAGTGACCGATACCGGCGCGATCGAAAAAGTGGTCGATGACATCATCCAAGCCAACCCGGACAAGGTGGAACAGGCCAAAGCCAAACCGACCTTGCTCGGCTGGTTTGTCGGCCAGGCCATGAAAGCCTCCGGCGGCAAAGCCAACCCGGCCATGCTCAACGACCTGCTGAAAACAAAGTTGGGGATTGATTGAGTAACGCCCCCTGGGGCAGAACGCTCTTTTGGATCAGGATACGTTCAGACGAGATCGCATCTTGATCTATAGCGTTTGAACTTGCCATTTTAAACGGCTTTCAGCCTCCCGAACGCATAGTCGCAAAACAAGGCGTGCTTACTCAAAAACCCTAGAGCGTTTCCAGCGATGGTTGAATCGCCGAAAACGCTCTATCTCTTTATTTTAAAGCAATTCCGGACACGAAACCGGTTCCAACGATCGCTGGAATTGCTCTAGCCGCCGCCAGAAAATCGCGTTCCCGGTCGGCGCGGAAGGCGCGCGCTTCGGCATCCTGCCCCCAGACCTGCGCGGTATAATCGAGCCCCAATTCCCCGGCGGCAAACCCCGCTTCAGGCGTCATAGCGCCATCGGCCACCGCCAGCGCAATCAAGAGCGAGCCGGAGAGTGTGGTCAGCACATGCAAGGCCGCCAGCGCGATCGGTTGCCCGATCCGCTCAACCCGCGCGCGCAAGCCCGCCAGCGCTTCAGGCGGCTGCTCGATCGCGACCACTCCCTGCGCCAGCCGCATTTTGGCGCCGTAAGCCCGCTCGGCATGCGCCAGCACCGGGTTCCACAACTCATTCTCGCGCGCAACCAATGCATCGGGCGCCTCCGCCCGGTAGCAGACCAGATCAGAGGCGCCATAGCGCAGCGCATCCGCAGCCACCGCGTCCATGGCCTGCGCCACATGGTCGATCGCGCTATGCACGAGACGCGTGAGCGGCATGGTTTGCGGATCGATCTGCGCGGCCTGCGCCGCCCATTCGGCGGCAAGCACCTGCGCGAGAGGCTCATGCGCAACCACCAGCGCATGCCCCGCCTTGGTGCGCGCGCTCTTGCCATCCAGCACAAGGCCGAACCCGCCGGGGGCCGGCGCAACCTGCACCTCGGTATAAAAACGCTTGGGTAAGACGCGCTTGGGCGCGCGCGCCGCCGCTACCGGATCCCGCGCGGCGCCATCTCCAGTCAGGAAATTGAGAAAATCATCGCGCATGCCACCCTCACTATAGCGTTTTTGTTTTTGATAGAATCATCCAAAGCAAAAGACGCGTTCTTCAACATCGAGAGAAGAGCGTGACGTATTTCCATCGAAACATGTCACGCTCCAAGTTAAAGCCTGTGCCCACAGCCCTTCGCTATCCCCCTCCTCATCGCTTCGCAACAAAAAAGCGGCGAGGTTTCCCCCACCGCTATGTTGGCAGACCAGGATTGGCCCGCCGCGCCCTGCAAAAGGGTTATTTTGTACCCCAGCACGCACGCATTGCCTCGCGGTGCTCTTTCGATCCGCGCTTGGGCGCAGCGTTCTCGGCATCGGCCTTTTTCATCACGTCATGCGCGCAGGTCATGCTTTTGGCCAAAGCCGGATCGGTTTTGCCAAGACACGTGACAACCGCGCTATGGCGCTCGTCTTCGGTAAGTTTTTGGTCGCGCACTTCCTTGCGGCAGGCGTGAATTTTATCGCGGTTGGCCTTCATGGCCTCACGATGCGCCTTGTTATGCTCGTGCGCCGCTTCGCGCTTGGTTTTCATACAGGCGCGGTGTGCCTCGCGGCGTTCCCCCTCCGGCTTGGCTTTGGCGGTATCCTCGCACGCCTTGCGCGCTTCTTCCTGATCAAAACGCTGCATCATGCCATGTTCACCCATGCCATGATGTTCGCGCGCAACCGCCACGCCCGACAGCGCGATCACAAAAGCGGAGGCCGCAAGCCAGATTTTGGTGGATTTTTTCATCACTATCTCCGAATGGCACGATAAAAATCGCCGAAGAGCGGGTGCCTTGCAACCCCTGGCGATTCGGAGCCTGCGCCCCTGATGATCGTATTCAATACCCGGAATGCGTCATTTTTCAGGCGCGTTTTCAATAGGGTCATATTGCGAAGCATCAAACCCCAACAAGTTCCAGCTTTGCTGCATATGCGGTGGCAGCGGCGCGGTGAGATCGAGCGGCGCCCCCGTACGCGGATGCGGGATAACAATGCGCCGCGCCAGCAGATGCAGGCGGTTTTGCAGCCCGCCGGGCAGATGCCAGTTCTCCTTGTCGAAATATTTGGGATCCCCCACAATCGGATGCCCGATCTCGGCGCAATGGACCCGCAATTGATGCGTCCGCCCGGTCACCGGCTTGAGCGAGAGCCATGCAAGCTTTTGCGCCGCACTCTCCACCACCGCGTAATAGGTCAGGGCATGGTCTGCCCCCTCCGCGCCATGGCGCGCGACCTGCATTTTCTGGTCGCCCTTTTCATCGGTTCCCTTGGCCAGCCAGGTGGAAACCCGCCCCTGCTTGACCCGTGGCACGCCGGGCACCAACGCCCAATAAATTTTGCGCGCCGCGCGCGAGCGAAACGTTTTCGCCAAGGTAGCTGCCGCCAACCGCGATTTGGCGACAATCAACACGCCCGCCGTGTCTTTATCAAGCCGATGCACCAAGCGCGGCTTAACGCCCTCTTTGGTGCGCAATGCTTCGAGCAACCCATCGACATGCCGCACGGTGCCCGATCCCCCCTGCACCGCAAGGCCATAGGGCTTGTTGAGCACCAGCACATCGTCATCTTCATAGAGCGTGATGGAGGCAAGAAACTGCGCATCCGCACTGGTCGGGACCGCGCGCCGATACACCCCATCCCCGTGCTCATCGGTTTCGGGGCGCGCCAAGGGAGGCACGCGCACCGCTTGTCCCGGCGCAATGC